>JBJMGL010000430.1:0-6336 GCA_045807985.1 Bryobacteraceae bacterium | reverse complement strand
GGTCTGCCATCATCGCCGCATCTACAACCATCACGTGTTTGCTGACTATGCCCAGCGAGGCAAAAACAGCATGGGTTGGTTCTACGGCTTCCAGTTGCCCTTCGTCATCCATGACGAGGGGGACTTGCTCGCCCTGCGCTTGACGTCCGGCAACGTGGATGACCGTACGCCCGTGCCGGGCTTGGCCGAGGGGCTCTGGGGGAAACTGTTCGGGGATCGCGGCTATATCAGCCAGGAACTGTTTGAGCAATTGTGGGGCACTGGGGTCCAACTCATTACAAAATTGAAGCGCAACATGAAAAACAAGCTCCTACCACTCTGGGACAAACTGCTGTTGCGCAAGCGGGCGTTGATCGAAAGCGTCGGCGAGCAACTCAAGCATGTCTGCCAGATCGGGCACACCCGTCATCGCAGTATCCCGAACGCTTTCGTGCATACCTTTGGCGCTCTGGTGGCCTACACTGGGCAGGAACGTAAGCCCTCGCTCCACCTCACGGAGGCGGAGCACTTGCTGGCAGAATCTTTTTAACTCTTATGCCGAACTGACGTTAGTTAGTATTTAATTTAAGCGATACGCTGCATACCGTGGTGAAGCGCACCGCTTGGTTCTGCTGGACTGGACCCGATGCGTGTGAATTAGACCCCGGCTGCAATGGCGATAGGCGGAGCCGTTAGTGGATCTTCGCCGTAATGATTAGGACCCTCTGTTCCCTTGCTGAATAGTAAGCAAAGGCTGAGATAGATATTGTAGAACGGAACGAGCAGTAACCAGTAATGCGTTCCGGGTTTATCGAGATCGTGAAGCCTCTGGACTACTTGGAATGCGCAAAGGATCTGACCTGCCAAACCGATGATAAAACCAACGGTTCCTGCCAGTTGCTGGCCGTTACTACCCATCGTTAGCCCGAGAAAAGCGCCACTCACGAGCGCCACTAGAACGATGGCAGCGGTGATCGCCAGTGTTCTCCCGAAATATCTTGCTCTGTTAACTCGTCCTTCCATGGACACCCATTTATTCACTTCTTCATCTCCTTCATCGCCTGAAAACTCAGGATCGAGTGATCTTGTCAATAGCAAGCTGGAAGCACGTTCTTGGCCAGCATCTTGAGACAGTTCAAATCCACGTGAATGCCTCTGAAATGGATACACTTGATGAAATCTGAGGAATCCATTATCTGGGGAGATAACAACGAGTTTGCTGGTGAATAACAAGTCCTTAAACTCGGCAAATCGATCCAATGCTCAAATTTTGTAAAGCTGGTGTTGATCTGCCTCGGAGTTGGCCCACCAAGTTGTCTGAAGGTTCTGGTCACTTGAGCATACTGGCTCGCTATCTTCTGTTGCACTCGGCCTCGGAAAACGGCTGCGCTGGCCTGAAACGGCCTTATGGGAAGCGTCAAATGGGATTAATTCTGAACGGACCATCCGCCCACTCTCCTCGGTGAACGTGGACAGGGCAGCGCTCAAGTGGTTTCGGTACTTGTCTCAAAAAGCACTGATAGTGTTGAAAAAGCCGGCTGACCGGGCTCCCACAACGACTTTTCAAAAAACGCGTTTTCCCACCTCCATAAAGTCAAACAGATAGAAAAGACTGTCAGTGCCGATGGGCTGTTTTTCGCCTCTCCAACGAGTTTTTCAACAGTATCCACTGCTTATGACACACATCAGTGGCAGGAAGCTGAGTGTGACAGTCCGTTGTGACCCTTATCATGGGCCAGCGAAGTCAAGACTGTTTAACCGCTAAGCTGTAAGTAGTAATGCACGCGGCGGCACGATGAAAGAGCACGAGCAGATTCTGGAACGTTGGTCGGAAGCCGAGAAGGCCGGGGAAGAGGCCGTACTGGCGACAGTGGTCAAGACGCAAGGCTCGTCCTACCGTTTAGGCGGAGCACGCATGTTGTTGACTCGCGGCGGCCAGCGGGCAGGCTCGATTAGCGGCGGCTGCCTGGAAGATGATCTTGTAAAAAGAGCTTGGTGGTTGACGGAGGCGGGTCCGGTCATTAGGCGCTATGACACCACTCCCGAGGGCGAAATTACGGGAGAGTACGGGCTTGGTTGCAGCGGAATCATTCATGTTCTGCTGGAGCGTGTTGTGCCGGGCCAGGCGCGCCTGTTGGAACTGTTGAAAGAGGTCAGGTCCTCGCGCACTCCGGCGGCAGTCATGCATCTGTTGCGGCCAACCGCTGAAATAGGAAAACGGTTAATTGTTGATACGCAAGGACGCGTGGGGCATAATCTACCGGACCCTGTTCTGGAGAATTGGCTGCTCGAAACCGCTCAGGAGCTGTTAAAGGGGTCTCAGCCTCGGGCCCACTTCTTTAACGGCATCCACGAGATCTTTGCGGAAACGATAGCGCCGCCCGTACGTCTTCTGATCTTTGGAGCGGGCGATGATGCCGTTCCGCTGACCCAATTCGCTCGGCACCTCGGATGGCAAGTGTACGTTTACGACGGTCGCGCCCATTATGCGCGTGCGGAGAAGTTTCCTTCCGCTCATCAGGTGAGTGTTCTGAACGTTGATGAACCAGCGGAAATTGAGACTGATCGTTGGACCGCAGCCGTTCTCATGAGTCACAGCTATAGCCAGGATCTGCAAAGACTCCGTGACCTGTCCGGGCAATCACTGCCGTACTTGGGCATTTTAGGGCCGCAAAAGCGCACTCGACAGCTGCTGGAAGATACTGGGCTGGACGGAAGCCGGTTGCGTCCCGCGCTGCGAAGCCCGATAGGTCTCGATATTGGCGCGGATGGGCCGGAGCAGGTGGCCTTGGCTGTCGTGGCGGAGATTCAAGCGGTCATGAATGGCCGTGACGGGGGCGCATTGTGCGGGCGAAGCGGGCCGATTCATGCCGACGAAGCAGATTTGGATAACAA
Source organism: Bryobacteraceae bacterium (assembly GCA_045807985.1). Classification (GTDB taxonomy): domain Bacteria; phylum Acidobacteriota; class Terriglobia; order Bryobacterales; family Bryobacteraceae; genus Bog-105. The sequence continues at coordinate 3,462 of JBJMGL010000430.1, read as the reverse complement.
GAAGTTCTTTATTCGACCGGTAGTGTGCGCTTGATGGTTCATCGAACTGGAATAGTTGTCCTGCTGGCCGTAGCGGCAGGTTTCTTGTGTACTGCCCAAAGCACGTCTGATAAGGGCAAGGATGTAGTAAACCGCTCGCTGGCTGCTCTCGGCGGAGATAAGTTCTTGAATATGCGCCACCGGGTTGCTTCCGGACGCATTTACTCTTTCTTTCGCGATGAATTGAGCGGTTTAGACGTAGCCAAAATCTATACAGAATATCTGGACAAGGGTCCCAAAGAGGAAGTAGCGCTCCGTGAGCGGCAACTGCTCGGAAAAAAAGGGGATTACTCCTTTCTCTTCCTTCCAAAAGAAGGCTGGGATATCACTTTTCGCGGTGCCCGCCCCATGGAAGACGAAAAATGGGAACGGTACCTGCGAACCACCCGGAACGATATTCTTTACATCCTGAAAGTGCGGCACAACGAGCCGGGCATGACTTTTGATTATGCCGGAAGCAATGTCTATCTGAGCCGCCATGTGGAGATTGTGGATATCACCGATGCACAGGAGCAAACGATTCGCGTTTACTTCGATCACAATACTCTGTATCCTATCCGGCAGACTTTCTCCTGGCTGGACCCCGTGACGAAATACCGGAATAACGAGGAAACGGAGTTTAACAAATACCGGGACATTGGCGGGGGAGTGATGTGGCCGTTTACGATTGAGCGGTCCCGGAACGGCTATAAGTCGTTTCAAATGTTTGCCGAAAATATAGAGGCAAACGGAACGGTTCCGCCGAAAATCTTTGAATTGCCTCCAGGGGCCAAAGTTCTGCAAAAAAAGTAAAAATCCTGCTACACCCCTTGCTGCAATGTGCCAAGTCAGCAGAATCCTATAGTCCCCTGATACAATTTGATCGCAAGTGGTGCCTGCAAGAGAAAGCCTCGCTTCCCTCGTCTATGGATCTCGATCAACTTCATACGTTTCTTGAGATCGTTCGTCTGAAAAGCTTCTCAAAAGCGGCCCAAACCTGCTACCGGACGCAGCCGGCGATTAGCGCCCAGGTGCGCCAATTGGAGCAGGAGTTGAACACTACACTGTTTGAGCGGCTGGGAACGAAAATTTCGCTCACCGTGGCTGGCCGTATCTTTGCTGAATACTCGGAGCAGATTTTAGCGCTTCGCCGTCGCGCGCAGGACGCTATTAACGAGCTGGAAAAGGTGCCTCGCGGCGAGTTGCTGATTGCCGCCAATGAGGCGACCTGTATCTATGTGCTCCCTCGCGTATTTGCTGAGTTTAAAAAGCAGTTTCCAAACGTTCAGTTATCGGTGGACCGGTCGTATGGCACGAGAGTCGTCCAGGCTGTGCTCGATAATCTGGCTGATTTTGGGATTACGCAGCTTCCCGTGCAGGAGAAAAAACTTCAGGTCGTTAAAATTTATTCCGACGAGATTAAATTGCTTGTGCCTGCCGGGCATAAATTTGCATCTTACGAACGAGTTATGCCGCGAGAGCTGTTAGGCGAGCAGTTGCTGCTTCCAAAAACTGGCACCACCAGAGCGCGGCTGAATTCCTGGCTGGACCCGGTTCTGGATGAACTAAATGTGTCCATGGAACTGGATTCAACGGAAATGATTAAGCGCTTTGTGATGGCGAATCTCGGCCTGTCGTTTCTGGCGGCTTCCCATTGCCAGGAAGAGGCGAAGGCGGGTAAGCTTGCTGCGGTTTCACTGGGACCGGAGCCAATGATCCGGCGGGTGGGTCTTATTTATCGGAGAGACAAGTCGCTTTCTAAGGCCGCTCTCGGGTTTATACAAGTAACATTGGATAATACTGGTAATGAGCTTGAGACCGATGCCAGTCCGCGACTTCGCGCTTTAGGGAGCTGAAAACGACATATGGCCTTGCTGACTGCAAGAAGCGCTACGATTTTTATTGCCATTGGTGATAAGACCAGGGTGTTCCGTTCCGTGGAAGAAGTGCCGCCGGCCCTGCGGCAAAAGCTCCAGGAATCGACGCGCAGCTTAAATGCCGCCACGATCCTGATTGCCGACAAGCGAGGCCGTGAAGAACTGGTACGGGCGCTCCAAGGGGAGCCGAGCGAGGTGAAGTGCCGGTTGGCGGAGACAATTCGGACACGTCAATCAGAGAGTGTGGCACTGCAGCGGCGTCGTGTGGGAGTCCGGCCATTCCGGAAATGGCTCGAGTTTTTGCTTCCCGTGGTCATTGGCGCGTCGCTTTGGTTTTTTATTGAATCTCATTTTTAGCCGGCTCTAAAGAAAGTTCAACAGGCAGCCGATTAGTAAGATGTGAGCTGCTATTTAACACAAGATCCACGATCCGCTACGATCAAGTTCTCTTCAAAGGGAGCTTTTCAGAGTATTCCTTGCCTTTACGAGGAGATGCAGGGTAAACGCTTAGTCCTGGAGGCAAGCGCGCCGCTACCGGTATCCACAGCGGCAACCGTTGAATATAACGATGCGCTGTTCCTGGGCGAGGTCATGCTTTGCTCCAAAATTAACAATTTGTGGAAGGTTGAGATCAAAGTGGAGCAGATTCTCACCGGCTTGCAAAGCCTGATTGCGCTCCGCTCCCGTTTGCTTTACGAAAATGCTCCCCAGCCCCTGCGAATGGTGCCTACTGAAGCCGCGGCTTAGCACAATCTTGAGTTGTTCCCTCCGGGTTTTTTCATCCGCTATGCTGCAAGTACATGCAGCGTGAGGTGATTGTCTTTGGAGGCGGAGGGCAGCTCGGTATCGAGCTATGCCAGGAGTTCGAGCGTCGGCAATGGACTGTTCAGCGGTTTGATCGCCAGATGCTCGATATCACGGATGCGGCGGCTGTCGAAGGAGCTATCGCTGGAGCGGACCCACAGGTTGTCATCAACTCAGCAGCTTACAACCAAGTGGATATTGCGGAATCGGAGTCATCAACTGCCTTCACAGCCAACGCTCTTGCTGTCCGGAACCTGGCAGTAGTCTGCCGACAGACGGGCGCTCAGCTGGTTCATTATTCGACCGACTACGTTTTTGACGGAACAAAGGGCAGTCCTTATACCGAAACTGATACTCCTCACCCGCTCGGCGCTTATGCGGTTTCAAAATTAGCCGGTGAACTCTACGCGCAGGCTTACCTGGACGATCCGCTCATTATTCGAACATCGGGCGTATTTGGACCGGGCGGCATGTTCACGCCCAGAGGTAATTTCGTTGAGTTAATGTTGCGGCTGGCGGGAAACGGTAGTCCCATCCGCGTCGTGCAGGATCATGTCGCTTCACCAACATACGCTCCGGCCATGGCTTCCCGAACCGCCGATCTTGTGGAGCGCAATATTTACGGCGTGTTCCACCTAGGAGGCGGTGAACCGATCTCCTGGTACGATTACGCCAAGCTGATCTTCGAATTAGCTGGGGTGGAACCCTCCTTGACTCCCACTGATGAAAGGGAGTATCGAACAGCGGCGCGGCGTCCCAAGTT
>JBJMGL010000429.1:0-2297 GCA_045807985.1 Bryobacteraceae bacterium | reverse complement strand
GATGAGCGGCTGGCTGGCGGCCGTCTTCGGTACTCTGACTCTATTTTTCGGGGCGTCCGCTGTCTTAACCGAGCTTCGGGATGCTTTGAATGCGATCTGGCACGTGCCGGTTCATCGGAATAGTACACAGTTCGCAAACCTGTTGCGTCTGGCCAAAGAACGCCTGTACTCGTTTGTCCTAATCCTTGGCCTAGGGCTACTTCTTCTCGTCTCCTTGGTGCTGAATACCTGGCTGGGGGCGATGGAAACGTTTTTCGGTTGGCGGAAACTCGCCTCCGGCTCATTCCTGCCTGTCACGGCGTTCTTGCTTTCATCTCTGGTCATTACCTTTGTCTTTGCCGCCGTCTACAAGTTGATTCCGAAGGTACGTCTGAACTGGAGCGATGTTGCCGTGGGAGCAGTCGTGAACTCATTCCTGTTTCTCATCGGTAAGCAACTCATCGCGCTCTATCTGGGCAGGACCAATTGGGGATCTGCTTACGGGGCGGCCGGATCGCTCCTCGTCGCCCTGATTTGGGTGTACTATTCGGCGCAAGTCTTCTTCTTTGGAGCGGAGTTTACGAAAGTGTACGCCGAGACCTTCGGATCCTCAAAGAGCGCAACCGATCGTCAGAATTAGCTTTCCAGCGACGAATGGCCCCAAAGCGCAGCGGAGCAACAGCGGAGGCAACCAGTGGCTGTTCCCGGCAATGTTCAGACCAAATTGGTAGCGGGCTCCGGCGGCACCAATGTTCTCCGGCCTCGTTCTACGTGTGGGCTTCTCCCACAGTGCTTCGGGCTTGGCTCTCTTTTCATCCGCCGTTGTGTCGTACGGCAGCATGGACAACTTGACAAACATAACCGATGATGGCCGCAGGGCACAAATTCGAAATGGAGTGGCCGATTAAAAGCTCAAATAGCGTTTGTTTTCCGGTCCTGCTGAATAACGATTCCGGACGAAATGAATAAGCTTTCAAAGGCAAAAATCGACGGCGAAAACAACATCTGTTTCGTTGTGGATAGCTTGTATGGGCTGCTGAATTTATTCAACCAATCAGGACAATGTATTCACCTGCTCCGGAATGCTTATTCCCTTCAGCGAAATACGCACTTTAACGTGACGACATAGCACGTAACGTTACCGGCTCGGTCGGTGATTCGGAAACGATGTCAATGGCTTGTTTCGTATTGTGCTTGGGAAACGCCGTTTCCGGTAAAATGACCCAGGTGGCACGGCGTTGGTGCATCACTCTGAGTAAGGGCCTTTCGGTGAAGATGGCAAGATCGGGACGAATCCTCTTGCCAGAGAAACTGGGTGCCTTGTCGAGTGAACGCAGCAGAGCGCCACAAAACTCCGAAAGCGCTATCGAGTGAGCCACGGGCGCGAGTACAACCAAGCTCTGCCAGAGCGCGGCCTTTACTTCGACCCCGCGATCGGTTGCGCTTCGCTTTTGGTCGACCGTGGCGACCAGCAGAAAGCCTGCCCGGATTCATCGACATTTTAGAGTTAAACTTTTGGAAGTTTTGAGTCTTAACACATTCCAGGGGATACGCCCAGAGGTGCTTGACGGTAGGCGGGTTGATCACGGACAATTAAACTTCAGCCAGGGGACAATGAAAAATCCCGTCGGCTAAGCAGGCAAAAGCGATACAAGTCGAAGACGACTTGTATGGTAAGCGATGAGCAGGTAAAGCGACTCCGGCGACTAGCCGGACAGAAATTGCTGTTAGCAGTAGCTGCGGCCAAGTCGGGCATGGACCCGAAGACCGCGCGAAAGTACCTGCGAGCCCGGCGCCTGCCGAGTGAGATGCGGCCAAAGCGTACCTGGCGAACGCGACCTGATCCGTTCGCCGAGATCTGGGAAGAGATTCGCCAGTTACTCACCCGGGAGCCGGGTTTACAGGCAAAGACGCTGTTTGAGTATTTGCAAACAGCGTATCCAGGCCGGTTCCGCGATGGGCAGGTGCGGACTTTGCGGCGCCGGATCAAGTACTGGCGGGCCACGGAAGGACCGCCACGGGAGGTGTTCTTCGCGCAGGAGCATCATCCCGGTGAGTTGTGCCAATCGGATTTTACACACTGCCGGGAACTGGGCGTCACGATCCAGGGACAGCCGTTTCCGCATCTGATCTACCACTTTGTGTTGAGCTATTCGAACTGGGAAACGGGCACCCTCTGCTACTCAGAGACGTTCGAGAGTTTGAGCGAAGGACTGCAGAATGCCCTTTGGGAGTTGGGTGGCGTGCCCGGTTTTGTTGGGGCCTGCAGGGATGAATCACGATGATGGAATCAACACCAGCGGGGAGGCGCTCGGAGT
>JBJMGL010000428.1:0-2830 GCA_045807985.1 Bryobacteraceae bacterium | reverse complement strand
GTTGTTTGAGTTGACCCGACTGTTTATCGAACCGTCGGTGGTGCTGCTGGTGCTGTTCGTACCCGGGCCGCTGTTCATCCCGGTGGTCGACGAACCACTGCCGCTTGCCCCGCCTGATGTACCGGCGGAAGCCCCAGACGATCCGCCAGCTGAACCGCCACCTGCGCCGCCGCCGCCTTGTGCGAATGCGAACGTGGAGCCGAGTGCCAGTAATGACGCGAGTGCTACTGATGTGAGTTTCATGTGTTTTCCTTGTTGCGTGAGCAAGGGCAACTGCGGAATTGATTGCATCGTTCCCGCGTTAGGGCCGGGCTGCCCGGCCGCCTGTTTATGCGAACCGCGCCAATCATGGTAGCTGTTGCCTACCCGTGGCAGTTCACCAGTGCCTTGGCAATTCCGCCACGAGCGATCCTCTTAGCTCGCCGCTTAGGACGAGGGACAACAACAATCCTGCCGCGACAAGGCAGTCTGCTATAATTACGTAGAAACCAAAATCGCGCTGGGTCATTGTTGCCGCTCCCAGGCAGTAACTCCGGGTATGTTCTTCAGCCTCGATAACGAGGTAGCGATGGTACGGCCAAAAGAAGCCCATCTCATCGAAAGGGCATTGCATCGCGCGATTTACGAAGTGAAGCTACAATGTCTCCTTAGCCCGATGAATTCCGGCTGCAAGTTGAGGCGACAAGATCAAGAACAGGCGTGTTGCAGAAGCCTAAGACGGCTTGCTGCCCGCGCGGATGTCGCCGAGCGTCTGAATGACCATGAAGCCACGCTGAGGACGAGTGGTCAGTACGGCAATTTCCGCAAAGCATTCTTCTACCTCCACCAAGCTCGCGAGCCGCCTCCAACGACAACCTCCTCGCATTTAGGACGAAAGGAAAAAGCCCCAGTATCGCTACCGGGACTTTTCCAACGTACCAGACTTGCTGGTCTACCAGTGCCGGTGCCGGTGATGCCATCCACCGTAAATCGGCCCACCGTAGTAGGCGTAAGCGGGCCGATATGCACGGCGATAGCCATAGCCGTATCCCGGACCATATCCGCCACTGTAATAGGCTGGCGCGTAACCGCCATAATAGCCGGGACCGTAACCGCCGCCGTAGTAGCCATAACCGGGGCCATAGCCGTAGGCGCTTGAGGCGATACCACCGACCACCGCACCGGCAATCAATCCACCGGCCAGTCCGGGACCGAAACCCCCACGCGCCTCAGCAGGTGCAGGCGCAACTATCGAAGTCAAAGCCAGACATCCGGCTGTCGCTGCAATCCACGCTACTCTTCTCATCATGCAATCAATTCCCTTTTTTGTGTGCTGGCCAACGACGATGGGGTGCGAAAGTTGCCGGAACTGACTAAGGTAGTCGCCTGCGCGGATTAATTTTCGTTAACCCCGTCGAGGATCATGACCACCCGTTCGGGCGGAGCAACAACAAGACGGTTCAACTCTCTCTTATTCGCGCATTGTAGAGATACGCCACGCCTCATGGTCCGCTCAACCGCCTTGAGGCGAGCCAGACCGCCGACCACGAGTCGCTCCATATCACTGGTGCCATCCGGCGAACCATTTCAAAGTCTGATGATGCCGCGCACCGACGAGGTGCCCTCCCCGAAACCGTGGCGCCAGTCCCTGCGCAAAACGCGCCATCTGCTTCATTCCGTGGCATCGGTACGATTGATACCGACGGCATGACGTAGCCCTCCGGACTCCCTGTGCAGTTGACTTTTGGAGGCGGAAGCCTCGAAGGCTCGTCTCAGGGGAACGATCAACCGCTAAAGATGTTGCACCGCACGAATGACCAGCGTGATCACACAATATTTTGGAGTTGAGATGAAGCGTAAACCTGCCAAGAAAGTAGCCGCGAAGGCACAACGGGCTCGTCAAGCTGTTGTTAGAAGCCCGAGACACAGCCATGTGCGCTTGGTAGCGGCAGGCTCAAAGGAAAGCCACCTTGATGAAGACTCAGCGCCTGACGCCCCTATTCTTGAACAAGCTGCGGCAGCCTTACCTGCCGTCGAGAGCCCCTCTATGGCCGCACAAGACAATAGCCAACGCTGGATGAGTGAGAACGAGTCTGCGAAAGCGTTTGATCAGTTTCCAGCGGCCCCACACGCCGCGTTTCGTCTGTTTCCAGCGGCCCCACAAGCTCCGGCGTACCCTACAAAGCTGCCCGAAATAGCACAAGCCAACATGAAACTCGCTTTTGAGTTCGCGCAGAGGTTTGCGCAGATCAAGTCTCCGTTCGAAATCCCCAGCGTCCTTTCAGAACTCATGTTCAAGCAATTCACGATTCTTCAGAAAATTGCTTTCCCGAACCAGAGTACGCGATAAGCCGGAGCAGCCCGGGTCCATTCAAGGATGGGCCCGGTCACCCGGTCAAAGGCGTTGCTGAGTTCGATCTGCAAATCTTAAGCCGCCGCTCTTTGGGGCTCTCGTTGCTGTTCCGGGGCAGAACTAAATGATCCGAAGCCCCTCTCGCAGTAGTGGGCCACCAACTCACAATTGTTCGCCCACATTCGCAACATTGAAGCCTGATACTGTAAAAACACCTTCATCGGATTAACGCCAGTAAACGGCGTGAGGTTCATACTTCACTCCATCGCTTATATTGCTTCCCTGCGCACCAAACACCGGCAAGTTGAGGCAGGTTTCCCGAAGAAAGATTAAAAATCGGAGAGGCTATTTTGCCGAGGTTAGGAAGGGTAAAATTCCGACCGGCTGCACTGCCGCTACCCACGTCGCAGTATTTCAACGTTACGAAGCGACTAATGCATTCGGGCTCGCGGCAACCGGTACTGGATTGTCAGTCCATCGGCACCGAACTTATCTGTC
>JBJMGL010000427.1:0-1628 GCA_045807985.1 Bryobacteraceae bacterium | reverse complement strand
GTTGAAGTCGCCGGACGCGGCGCCGTAGTAGACGGGCCGGTACTTGTCGCACGTGCGTTCGTGCGTGAACGTGTCGCCTGGTTTGAGCGTGGGCATGGCGCGGTTCGTACCGGCCCCGCCGCGTTGATTCAAACGGGAAAGCGGCGAAGCGCCAGCAGTTCACTTCGCCGCTTTTTTCTTACACGAGCAGGGTTGCCCGGCCAATCTCCCCATAATGCCTCTGCATCCGGTGGCGAAGCTCCGCTCTGGCGCGTAACAGGCGGCTTTTCGCAGCGGCCACCGAAATTCCTAAACGATGAGCGACCTCGGGCATGGGTCTTTGCTCGACATCACGCAGCAGGAATACATTGCGCAACAGGGGAGGGGTGCGGCGGATTTCTTCGTACAGCACGCCTGCTACTTCAATGCGGCCTAAGGCTTGTTCCGGTGTTTGCCGGGCATCTTTCAGGTCCAGGCTCACAATTTCCTCGCCTAGCGACACGTCGTCAATGTAGGTATAACGCGTGCGCCGGAGACGCCGGAGTTTCATTAAACACTGGTTCACTACAATACGCGTCAGCCAGGTCGAGAACTTTGCGTCTTTGTTGAACTGAGTAATATGCTCAAAGGCCTTCCAGAATGCGTTCTGAACTTCGTCTTCCGCATCCTGCCTATCTCGCACAATCGAAAGAGCTACCTTTAATGCCGCAGCATGATGGCGCCGCATTAGTTCATTGAAGGCCGACTGATCTCCCCGTTTACACTGTTCCACCAGAAAGTCATCACTGAGATCAGAGTTGTTACGGTTTTGCATCTGCCGCCCGGCGTGAGAATCCATCCAATTAAGCCTCTATGAACGACTTTATTCCCAACGAAGGCTATTTGGTTGGTAGAGCTGAATCTGATTTCAGTGATACGGAAAAAATCGAGCCGGTTGTTTCTAATAATGAAACGAACTTAAAGAACACTGAAAATGCCGGGGATTCCATCCGGCACATTCTGAGCAGCTACGATATCGGTCGGAAATTGCGCCAGCTGCGCCTTCGTAAGAAGATCGCCTTGGTGGACCTTGGAAAGCATACCGGATTATCAGCCTCCATGTTGTCGCAGCTTGAGAACGGCAAGCTGATTCCTACCCTTCCTACCTTGGCCCGGATTGCAATGGTTGTCGACGTGGGTTTGGATTTCTTCTTTGGTGAAAAGCGCTCCAAACGTGTTTTCTCGATTGTGCGGGCTGGCGACCGCTACCGTTTTCCGGAGTTGTCCGGCAATCCGGTCCCTGGCTACTACTTTGAGGTCCTGGCCTATGGAGCCGTCGATAAGAACATGTCGGCTTATCTGGCCGAGTTTCCGAGGCTAACGGCGACCGATGTTTCAAAACATTCCCATGACGGCTCGGAATTCGTCCATGTGCTGCACGGGTCGCTTGCGATAAACTATCAATCAGAAGAACACATTCTTGAGACAGGAGATAGTGTCTACTTCGACTCGTCTGAAGCGCACTCTTACCACGGGAAGTCCGACTTGCCTGCCAAGGCGATTGTCATTACGACCCCGTCTCGTTTGTAAGCTTGCCCCTCTTCTTGCCTGTTCCATTCTGTTAGCCACTTCGCTTTGGGCTCGTGAACGCTGGACTGAAATCAATATTG
>JBJMGL010000426.1:0-18587 GCA_045807985.1 Bryobacteraceae bacterium | reverse complement strand
TTCCAAACGTCAGCAATAATGCCGCTAGTCCTGTTATTGGCCCCTGTTTCATCACTCGTGAGATGTTTCCATTATGCCCTGAGTTGCGTTACGGCCTTACTTTCTCCTGATCAGCGCCATGCTCCGTGCGTCCGTTTAACAAATCAACGGCATGCGGCACCAAGTCCTCAACGACGCGAAGAGAGTGCAAAGCGCCCGCAGGCGAACCAGGAAGATTTATAATCAAGCTCTGTTTACGAACCCCCGCCGCCGCTCGCGATAGCACGGAAAACCGCGTCTGCTCCAGCCCTCGCATGCGCATCAGTTCCGCCATTCCCGGAAGCTCCCGGTCGAGAACACGGCGCGTCGCTTCGGGCGTGACATCGCGAGGCGCTATCCCGGTTCCGCCTGTTGTCAAAATCAGCGAAGCAAGAGGGCGGTCTGCCCATTCCTGAATCGCCCTTGCAATCACCGCCTCATCATCCGGAACGGCCCGCTGTGCCTCAACCGTCCAGCCCAGTTCCCGGCAACGCTGTGCCAAAGCAGGGCCGGATACATCCTCCCGCGTTCCCGCCATAGCCGAGTCACTGACCGTCAAAATAGCAACGGTAATCATCATTATGTGTTTTCCCGCCGGTACGTGCCCGACTTCCCGCCGGTTTTCTCCAAAAGATGAACGCTGCGAATCTCGATCCCTTTATCCAAAGCTTTCGTCATGTCATAGATCGTCAACGCTGCGACGGAGGCGGCCGTCATCGCCTCCATCTCTACGCCAGTGCGGGCAACAGTAGCCGCCGTAGCTAGAACCTCAATGCCTTCCGTTCGAACTTTGAACTGTATCGCGACATGGCTGAGCGGCAATTGATGACAAAGAGGAATCAAATCGGACGTTCTCTTGGCTGCCATAATACCCGCGATCCGGGCAACTTCCAGCGGATCTCCTTTACGATTGCGGGGCAGCGCTTCGAGAACATCCCGCGTCATCGCAATAAACGCGCGGGCGGTAGCGGTACGCTCCGTCACTGCTTTATCACCCACGTCCACCATGGACACCTGTCCAGTGAAATCGTAGTGGGACAGTTTGTTCTTCGGCATCCCGCTCATGGCTTCAGCATCACTCGAATGGAATCGCCAACTTCCCAGGACTCCCGGTCACCATCGGCCACTAAAAACACATTGGCTTTTGCCAGCGCTGGGATATCGCTCGAACCCTGCCAAGGCACATGGTGTAACTGTTGCCCATCCGCGCTCAGTCTTGCTGGAAGAAAACGCGTTAATCCAGGCTTGTGACGAAACGGCGCTTCAAAACGAGCCGAGAGCAGCGGAAGGATCGGCGAATGATCTCCAGCCAGCAACTGGAGAGCGGCGCGTGCAAATAACTGAAAGGTAATCAGCGAAGATCCCGGATTACCCGGCAACCCAAATACCGGCTTATTCTGAAATGTCCCAAACGCCGTAGGCTGCCCCGGTTGCACGCGCACGCGCTCAAAATGAAACTCCACCCCGATCTCCCGCAAACAAGGCTTCACCAAATCGTATTTCCCGGCGGACACGCCACCTGAAACAATCAGCATGTCCTGTTCCAAACCCTTCCGCAGTAGTCGCGTTAATGCCTCCTTGTGATCACCCGCTACCGGCAATACGGTCGGTTCGCCGCCGGCCGCCCGCACCAGCGCCGCCAGCATATAGGAATTCGAATTACGAATTTGATAAGGGTCCGGCTCCGTATCCAGATCAACAATCTCATCACCCGTTGCGAGAATCGCCACGCGCGGCCGCCGCAGCACAGGAGCCTGCACATAACCGGTCATCGCCAATGTGGCAATGTGGCTTGCGTCAATCCTGGCTCCTACTGGAATGAGGGCCGAACCGCAGGGCGCTTCCGCGCCTCGGTTATTGATAAACTGACCAGGTTCAGCCTGGGCTTCCACGCACACAAAGTCACCTTCACGCTGCGCATGTTCCACCATGACCACCGCATCAGCGCCCTCCGGCACGGGAGCGCCCGTCATAATCTCCAGCGCCTCACCCGGTTGCAGCGGATCGCTTTCCCCCTCACCGGCGCGGACCTCACCGCGTATTCTCAACCTGCCGGGCACATCGGAAGCGCGCACGGCAAACCCGTCGCGCAAGGAGCGGCGCAGGGCAGGATAGTCGCGGTCGGCGATTACCAATTGCGCCAAAACGCGGCCATGCGCCTCACTTAAAGAAACCATCTCCTCTTCCGAATTTCGCGGCAGCATACGTACTGTTTCAATGACAATACGACGCGCCTCTTCCCAATCCAGCACCTTTGAGCGCACACTTTCCGGCACGATTGGATTGTACCGTTTACCTGTCAGTTCTCAAATCATTCAACTACATTGACATCATGATGACTTCCAAGTAACATCATGATGTGCGCACCACTCTGACTATTGACGATGACGTAGCTAACCTTTTAAAGAAGGAAATGCGTCAAACTGGGTCCTCGCTTAAAGAAACTGTAAATCGCTGTTTACGTTTAGGCTTAACAGTCCCCAAAAACCAGAATAGGAAACCATTTGTCGTAGAGCCTCGTGCGCTAGGTTTACCTCCAGGAATGAGCTATGACAACATTCACGAGTTGTTGGAGATGCTGGAAGGCCCAGAATACAGATGAATGTTCTCGATGCCAACATCCTCCTGTATGCGTATGACACAAAGTCACCTATACATTCGCAAGCTCGTACTTGGTTGCAGAGAACTTTTTCTAGCAATCAGCTAATTGGGCTGCCATGGCAGAGTATAGCGGCTTTCTTGCGCGTCATCACAAATTCCAGGCTTCCAGGTGACCGTTACAGTCCTGAAGAAGCATCACAGGTTATTGATAAATGGCTGGAACAGCCAAATGTACGCTTACTGATACCAGGCCAAGCTCACTGGCCGCTACTCCGCCAAACCATTATTGAAGGGCAAGTTCGTGGCTCTCTTATTAGTGATGCTGAGCTTGCCGCTCTTACAATTGAGTACGGTGGCGTACTATACACGACAGACCGCGACTTTGCCCGGTTTCCCGGCCTTCGCTGGACTAATCCACTACAGCAGCATTAACTCAGCAACTATTTACTGCAAAACCATCAGTACATGGCCAGTATACGGCACCGGCTTCGCCGGGTCGGACACATATTCATCAAAACTCTCCGTTGATGATTGTGCCCAGGAAACTCTCCCTTTCTCCCCAGAAACAAATCCGTACACTTCGCCGTTTTGGGAGGCCAGGCGTCAAAACGCCGCCACTGATTCACGCCCGTCTCGAACACCCAGGTTTTAAGTATCTTGCCATCGCCTTGACATTTTAAATAGTAAAGAAAAAACGGGAACTCGATCTTTTCCTGGAAGTAAACCGCCGTCTGTGATCCGAAATTGACATTGCTCACGTGGTCGCCATCTCCCCGCGCAAAAGCGCCATGCGTCCACGGGCCGACTACCAGCAAATCGGCAGGCGGCGAGTTCTTCTCCATAAAGTTGAATTGCCGGAAAAGCCCTTGCAACTCGGTACTCATGTTTGGATTAATTTTTACGGATGAAAGGAACTACAGAAGCGTTTTCTGGCGGGCGTACAGGTGTCGTTTGGGGCCGCAAAGCGGAGCACGCAAAAAGCAGAAAGCAGCGGTTCGGCGTAGGTTCATCTTCGGTGAGTTATTTGGAGCGAGATATGCTGATTTTGACAAACTTCAACTCGCGTGAAAAACGAAACTTCGCGTACAGCTTACGTCTTACTTTTTTTTCTAATAGCGGTCACACTCGTTTACCAGCTCGCAGGATCAGCGTCGCTGGTGGACAACTTATTTGATTTGCGCAAACACGCCGTTCATCCCTTTGAGCTTGATTACGTCAATTTTGCTATTACCGAGACCAGACCGGAAGCCCAGCACGCGGGACTTGCTAAAGGCGATGTCGTTGATAAACTGAACGGTCAAGTTCTAAAGGGAAGGGCGCAATGGCGAGACCTCACATGGCGTGCACATCCAGGAGATACTCTGCACGTCGAAGCGCACACACCAAGCGGTAAGAGCAAAGTTGCCGATATTTACTTTCAGGACGTGGTTTCTAGGCCGTCGCTGGCGGTATCCATATTTAGTATCTTTGTCCAAATAGTAGTGCCATCTTTTTGTTTGTTGCTGGGCTATTGGGTCGCTTTAGCTAGGACAGGAGATCGCAATGCGTGGCTGATTTTAATTCTGTTGGCTACTGCTGGGTCCATCTTCACTGTTAGTACATGGGCTTGGTTCCCTGGTGGATTATCATTTCGCTTGGTTTGGTACCTGATTGTGCAGGCGGCTGGTCCCCTTGCTTTGTTGTGGTTTGGATTTTATTTTCCAGAACGCTCTCGTATCGACCTTCGGCTGCCACTTGTCAAGTGGATTATTTCTTTTTCTTTGCTGCTGTGCTTAGTTGTCGCACTTTGGATGGAGTACGGTTCGTGGTACGACAAAACGGCGGTTCTATGGCGTTCTTGGGCCGATCCTTTGGATACTCGTATCTGGTTGATTTTGGACCTGTGCTGTGTAGTCCTTTATGCCCTCGCTGTTGTCGATAAATTTAGGTCAGCTTCTAACGCTGATGCACGGCGTCGTATGCGCGTGCTTGCTGCTGGCTCAGTTGTCGGACTGGGATCATTTTTGGTGATATGGTACATCTTGCCGCATTTCGGTTTTGATCCGGCGAAACTTAAAGGGTTGGCATATGTCGGCATCCTCCTTTTCTTAGTGTTTCCGTTGAGTCTTGCCTATGTCATTATTGTTCAGCGAGCCCTCGATATACGCATTCTCTTACGTATCGGGACGAAATATGCGCTTGCCAGAACAACGCTGTTATTAATTGAAATCGCACTCGCCATCGTCCTCATCTTCTACTTCATCGTTCCGGTGTTTGGCCGCGAGCACAAGAGCTTGTGGGATATCCTCTTTTCTCTGGCTGCGGTAGCCATCCTGGTCTGGCTCTTTGCCTTGCGCAGTAGCGTCAGCAGCCGTTTGCAAAACTGGCTGGATCGGAAGTTCTTCCGCGAGGCATACAACGCCGAGATCCTTCTGACTGAACTGGCGGAACAGGCCCGGCGCTTCAAAGAGCCGCAAACACTTCTCCAGACCGTCGCGTCTCGCATTTCGGAAGTTTTGCACGTGCCGCAAATCGCTGTATTCCTGCGTCATGGCGAGTGCTTTCAACTACAGCAAGCAATCGGAATCGATCTTCCCGCGAACGTCCAAGTACCGGCCAGCTTTGTCGTGCCGCGAGCAAATACTCGCAACGGGCACACGGAAGTACCTGAACCTGCTCGGCAATTATTCACCGAAACCAATGCGGAAGTTCTCCTTCCCCTACAAGGCCGCGAGCGTTTGATGGGCCTGATGACTCTCGGCCCGAAGCAATCTGAGGAAGCTTATTCCGCTTCTGACTTGCGTCTTTTGGATTCGGTCGGCACACAAACAGGCTTAGGTCTGGAAATTACCGAACTCGCCAAATCTCTTGCGGACGAAGCCGCGCAGCGCCAGCGCATCACTCGTGAACTGGAGATTGCCCGCGAAGTGCAGGAGCGCCTGTTCCCACAACAAATTCCTGTTCGTGACGGAGTCGATTTAGCGGGTTACTGTCGGCCCGCGCTCGGAGTAGGCGGCGACTACTACGACATGATCGATTTCGAAGACGGCAGGCTCGGCTTGGCCATCGGCGACGTTTCCGGCAAAGGTATTTCGGCGGCACTGCTCATGGCCAGCTTGCGCGCTTCTCTACGCGGCATGGCGATGGATAATCCCTGTGATCTAGCTCAACTTATGAAAAAGTTGAACCGGCTCGTGTATGAATCCTCAGCCGTCAATCGCTATGCCACGTTCTTTTTTGCAATCTACCAGCTGCAAACCCGTGAGCTTCGTTACGTCAACGCAGGTCACAATCCGCCGATAATCCTGCGCTGTGGGAGCAATGGCCGCGAAGTGTTGCGCCTGGAAGCGGGTGGTCCTGTTGTTGGCCTATTACGGGATCTAACCTACACAGAGCAATCACTACAAGTCCAGAACGGAGACATCCTGATCGGCTACACGGACGGTATCAGCGAAGCAATGACCACCGGCGATGAAGAATGGGGAGAAGACCGAATGTTAGAGGCAGCCGAGGCTGTCTGCCATGAGCCCGCAACCGAAATCATCCGTCATATTTTCACTGCCGCTGACTCCTTCACTGCCGGAGCAACCCAACACGACGACATGACCCTGCTGGTCATGAAAGCTACCGCACTCCACTAAACGTATTGCAAGCCGACAACCGCCCGGAATCAAGCCCACGCTGAAACCACTCGTCCCGCTGCGCCGAGGAGCCATGCGTAAACGTTTCAGGGCTAACACGTCCCGTTGCCATGCGCTGTAACCGGTCATCCCCAACCGCCGCCGCCGCGCCTAAAGCCGACCTTACATCACTGGCATTCGTAATATTACGCTCTTGCGTCGAATGGGCCCAAATCCCCGCAAAACAATCCGCCTGCAGTTCCAAGCGCACCGAAAGGGCGTTCACGGCATCAGGGCGTCGCTGTTGTAACGCACGCACCTTCGGCTCAATTCCCAAAATCTTCTGCACATGGTGCCCAATCTCATGCGCAATCACGTAAGCCTGCGCAAACTCGCCAGGAGCCCCGAAGCGGTTCTTTAATTCGTCAAAGAAGCTAAGATCCAGGTAAACTTTCTCATCCGCTGGACAGTAAAAAGGGCCAATCGCATCTTTCGCCAGGCCGCACCCCGAAGGATAAGCATTACGGAATAAAACCAGCTTGGCGCGACGGTACGGCCGGTTCTCCGCCTGCGGCAAAATCGTGGTCCAGTTTTTCTGAACGTCGTCAAGCACGAACGACACAAATTCAACTTGCGTCTGCTCCCGAGCGTCCTGCGCCCGGTTCGGTGCCCGTTGAGTGACCGGAGCTGTGGTCGGCGCCCCGCCCGAGAAAAGGGTAAAAAAGTTACGTCCGAACACCAGGCTGAGAAGCCCGACAATCAGCACGCCGCCAATTCCCATATGGCCGAAACCGAATCCGCCAAAGCCCCCGAAACCGCCGCCGCCCACGCTTTCGTCACGACGGTCTTCTATGTCATCGCTAATTCCGCCCGGAGTCCATTCCATGTGTTTGCCTTCTTAAGCATAGACCGGGGAGCAGGGCGGGCGGTTTCGAACCGGGAAAAGTACTAAGTTTGAAGCTTTCGAAACGTACTCATTACTGCTGCCGATGCGCCTCCGAGTCGGCGTTCCAAATATCGACATCCCATTTCCAGCCGTCGCCATCACGCCTCCAGACAACCACGTATTTCACCGTAGTGGGGGAAGTCGGCTGGTCGGTGTGCAACTCGGCGCGGCCCACCTCCACGGCGGTGTCGCCCGAAACCTGTACATCCAGGGTCGAAAGCTTCAGTGACTTGATATTCAGCGTCGAAACCGACTGTTCCCAAAAGTTGCGAATATGATCGATCCCCGTCAGCATATCGGCCCCAGGAGGCAAGATCCGAGCCTGTGCTGTATAAACACGCCCGAGGGCGCTAAAATCTCGATTTTGAATCACATCGGTCTCGAAAATCCGGTTCACTTGTTCCATCTCGGCATGGTTGGGATCGGAAGCCATGGGTTCTCCTGTTTCTCACCCTATTGATGTCGAAATGGGAAACTCTGGAACAAAAACTCAGACGGCAGGTCTGGCGATAGCGGATCTGGAAAGGAGCTTCCGTATTTCCGCCATCAGCTCGTCGCGCGTATACCGGCCTTTCTCCACAATGCGCTGCACATAACCTTTGAGCTTGAGCCGCTCTTCCGCGCTCAGGTCCTTGGCCGTAATGACAACAATGGGAATCGTGCGCCAGTCTTCATGAGCGCGTATCTCGTGCGCAAACGTTAGTCCGTCCATGCGAGGCATTTCTAAGTCAAGCAGAATCAAATCCGGCTTCTGCGTATTCAGGGATTCCAGAGCCGCTGCTCCATCCTCTGTTTCCACAACGTAACAGCCCTCTTTCTCTAAGGTCTGCCGCAGCAGATTCCGCATGTCCGGATCATCTTCCACCACCAGCAAATGCTTTTGTCCGCTCAGACAGAATCGGTCAATCAGATGGCGAAGCCGGTCGCGGCTCAACGGTTTAACGATGTAATCGGCTGCGCCCAGAACATAGGCTGTGTCTTGCTGCTCCACCATGCTGACTACAACAACTGGGATGGAGCATAGTTCCGCGTCAGCCTTCAGGGACGCAAGCACGGACCAGCCATCCATGTCGGGCATCAACACGTCCAGAATTATCAGTTGAGGGCGAAGCTCCCGCGCTAACCGCAAGCCTTCCTCGCCGGTTGCCGCCGCTGCCGACGAGTATCCTTCTCGCGCCAGCGAGCGCGCCAGTAAATCGCGCGTATTCAGATCATCATCAATCACCAGCACCTGCACGCTGGAGCGGGACTCTCCTTTACTCGCTTCGGCACTGTTCCCACGACGCGGCGTCAAGAAGATTGGTACTCGCACAGTAAAAGTGGAGCCTTTGCCCAGCTCTGATTCGACTTCAATATCACCGCCCATCATACGGGCAAAGCGGCGCGACAGTGCTAAGCCAAGGCCCGTCCCGCCAAACTTCTGGCTTACGGCGCGATCTGCCTGGGTGAACGGCTCGAAGATCTGGATCAGCTTCTCGGGCGCGATCCCAATTCCGCTATCGGAAACGCGGAATTGGAGATACTGGCCGATGTCCGTTCCCTCACCGCGCTGGACTTCCAAACGTACCGCGCCAGATTCTGTAAACTTCGCCGCATTCGAAAGCAGATTCAACAGAATCTGACGAAGCTTGGTGGAATCCGTCCGCATGTAACCCAGATCCGGCGCCATCTCCACTTCAAAACGATTTCCATTCTTTTCGACTAGTGGCCGCGCCGTTGCCGCCACCGCTTCCAGCATCTCGCCAATGGAAAAATCCTCCAGATGAACTTCCATCTTTCCGGCCTCGATCTTGCTAAGATCGAGAACGTCATTGATCAGGGACAGCAGGTGTTTGCCAGCTAGGCGCACTCGTTCGAGATCGGGAACCATCTTTTCGGCATGCAGATCCTCCGCTTCTTCCTGTAGCATCTCGCTGTAACCAATAATGGCGTTCAGCGGTGTGCGCAATTCATGGCTCATGCTGGCCAGGAACTCGCTCTTGGCCTGGTTAGCGGAATCCGCTTCCGCCTTAGCCGCCGCCAACCGTTCAGTCATGCGCTTGCGTTCCGTGACATCGGTTCCAGAAGGAATCAGGTCATCGATCTTTCCATTCGCGTCAAACATCGGCACCAGAGACAGATCAACAGTCATGAAGCTGTTTTCGCCCACTTGCGCCTCGACATCAAAGCGCGAGGATTGCCCGCCGCGGGCGCGTGCCGCAGCCTCTCGCAGTTGCTCCTGCACAGCGGGCAAGTTTTGAAACCAATAAGCGTCCCAAATCGGCTTACCCAGTACCTGTTCGGCTGGGAGACCAGCGGTGTTAAGTGCCGCGCTATTGACCTCAATCTGCGTTCCATCCGGCCTCATCACGCCTACAAAGGTCGTAACGGAATTAAGCACGTCCCGTAGGTGCTGTTCGCTCGCGCGCAGGGCCTCTTCCCACTTCCTTCTGTCCGTAACATCTACACAGGCGCCGGTAATGTAGCGAATCCGGTTCCGCTCGTCGAAAAATCTTTGACCCTTGCAAAGAAGCCAGTGCCGCGTTCCATCCGGACAGATTATTTGAAACTCCACTTTGAGTGGAGTTCCGGTCTCGGCGCACTGCTCGAAGCCTTCACGAACCTCGTCACGGTTATCGGGGTGAACGACAGCAATCAACTCACTCAAGCGGCGCGGAGCATTGCCTCCCTCGATTCCCAACAGATGCTTCAGGTTGTCTCCTAAATGGAGCGCATCCGCGCGGATACTCCAGCGGAACGTGCCGGTTGCGGACGCGTCAAGCGCCGCTTGCAGCCGCTCCTCGCTCTCCCGCAGATCCGCTTGCGTTTGAAGCTGTTCGGTAATGTCCGTATTCGTGCCGAACCAGCGCGCAATCCTGCCCGCGCTGTCGCGGATCGGCAAAGCACGCGAGAGGAACCAGCGCCATTGACCGTCCTTGCCCCGCAGGGGAAACGTATCTTCCCAGGGCTCGCCGGTATTCAACGCTTGGGTAAATCGAGCGACAACCCCATCGACAAAATCGGGATCATGTACGCTCTGCCAGCCCCAGCCTTGCATGTCCTCAAAGGTTGTGCCGGTATAGTCATACCAACGCTGGTTATACCAGAAGATCCAGCCGGTTTTGTCCGTCATCCAAGCCAGTTGAGGAATAGAATTGGCAAGCGTCCGGAACAACTGCTCCTGCTGTTCCAGCGCCTCAATAGCTTGCTTTTGAGCGCTGAAATCTATGACGATGCCCTGAAACCAAATAGGCTGTCCGGCTTCGTCGTGCTGTAGTGATCCCTTGGCGCGTAGCCAGTGTACGGACTCATCGGGCCAAATGGCTCGGTATAACACGTCATACGGCTTGTTTTCTCGTATAGCTTCTTGAACGACCAAATCCGTTTTGCGGCGGTCGTCGGGATGAAGGCATGCTAAATACAGTTCATAGCTCACCTCCTGGTCCGGCGGTAACCCGAATAGAGCCTTGCAGCGTTCCGACCAGGTAAGCTGGCCATTTTGAAGGTCCCAGGTCCAGGTGCCTACCTCCGCCGCCTCGACGGCAAGCTGTTGAAGCTGTACCGTAGCGCGAAGTTCTTGTTCTGATGCCCGGCTTTCCCTGAGAGCCGTGCGCAACCTTTCGATCTGATCGGATTGCGCGGAATCTGAATACTGTGGCAAATCTGATATTTTATCGAACAAAAGCTATGACCCATAATAGGCTGTTTACCGGAGAAAAATGGAAAACCCTTTTGGCGGAACGAGCATCGCTGCCGGTTACGCACAGTTCCGGCCTCCTGTCCACAAGCGCATCATCGAGCGCATCCGCGAGCGTCTCAACCCGCGCACAAATTTTTATCGCGCTCTCGACATAGGCTGCGGTGCCGGCTTATCCACAGAGGCGCTGTCCGGCTTAGCAGACTGCCGGATCGGGCTGGAACCTGCCGAAGCAATGCTGCAATGGAGCCGAGCGGTTGCGCCGAACGCGCACTTTATCGCCGCCACAGCCGAAGCGATACCCATCCGCGCTCAGTCGGTCGACCTAATCACTGCCGCCGGGTCACTCAACTACACCGATCTTCCTCAATCACTAAGGGAAGCCGCTCGAGTTCTGAAGCCGGATGGCCTCGTGGTGGTCTATGATTTTCAACCAGGGCGCAGCTTTCGTAATTCGGCCAGCCTGGACGAATGGTTTACACGATTCACCTCTCGTTATCCTTGGCCGCCAAACGAAGCCGGTGAAATCAGCCCGGAGATTTTAGGGCAAACCAGTGATGTTTTCCGCATCGAAAGCTACGAGCATTTCGAAATCTGCATTACCCTCACGCCCCAATTCTATGTCGAGTACATGCTAACCGAGACAAACGTCGCCTTTGCCCTGCGCAACGGTACGAGATACGAAGAGATCCGTCAATGGTGCGAAGAAACACTGGAGCCGGTGTGGCAAGGCAAAAGTCACGAAGTGACATTCCACGGCTACTACGCCTGCTTGCTACACGCCACTTAAAGAACTTCTACTGCCCTGCTGTTCCCTCATAAAACGCATCGACATCGCCCTTCAGTTTTTTCATGGATGCGTCATCGATATAAACCATATGCCCCGCCGAGAATCGGGAACGCGATACATTCTTATGTGCCTCGGCTGTTAGGCCCATATGGTTAAACGTATAATCCACCGCAAAGTACGGCGTCGCCGCATCGTATAATCCTTCGGCAATATAAACGCGCATATAAGGATTCTTGGCAAAGGCGTGCCGTAAAGCTTCGCTCGTATCGGCAAAGCCGGACCACCCCGTCACGCCATAGTCCCACCGTCCAATCCCCCCGCCCAGCACGTAGTAGGTCAGTTCACTTTGGTAATTCAACTCTTGCTTTACATAGTCGCCGAACACAGAAGTATAAGGCGGTCGAATACCGGCCTCACTTGGGTCGAAATCCGGCCGTTGCTCGGTGGCGGAAGCATTCGTGCCCGTGAACCGCCCATCCAGCCGTCCCACGATTTTGTCCTCATCACGCAGAAGCTCCGTATCATAGTGCGAAAGATCCACTCGCAAATTGCAGCGTTCAATATACTGCTTGCTCAATCCGGTATAACGGGCTAGCCGCGCTGCAACCGCTTGCCGTTGTGAAGCAGGCAGAGCGTCTCCCTGCTGCAACGCCAGGGCATATTCAGTGGAAGCAAACTTCTCCACCTCCTGCCGTAGCGCTTCAGGATCTTTCGTCACATCATCAGGAAGCTTATGGTGAAAGGCGGCTGTCATGGCATAGGTCGGCAGATAAAGAATGTACGGCAAGTCATTGCCGGTCGTGAACCCTACTGTTTGGAAATTCAGAACCGTTGAGATCAGCACGACGCCGTTCAGCGCCATGCCATGATCCACTAAATAGCCGGAAAGGCCAGCCGCGCGCGTTGTTCCGTAACTTTCCCCCGCCAGGTAGAGCGGGGAACCCCAGCGTGAATTCTTCTGCAGGTAAAGCCGGACAAACTCGCCAAACGCCGCAATATCCCCGATGACGCTCCAAAACTTTTTCCCCAGCTCCGGTGTGGCGGCGCGGCTATACCCGGTTCCAATGGCATCCACAAAAACTAAATCGCTCTTATCCAGAATGGTGTTCTCGTTGTCCTCCCAGGTAAACGGCGGCGGAGGCATAAATCCATTCGGCAGCATTTTCACGCGCTTGGGGCCGAAACACCCCATGTGCAGCCAGATCGTGGCCGAGCCAGGGCCGCCATTAAACGCGATCGTCAGCGGCCGCTTGCCCGCCGGAGGGCTATGGAGCGTATACGCTACATAGAACATCTCCGCTTCCGTGTGTCCCTGTTCGTTCTTGATCGGCATGCGCGCTGCCGTGGCCGTATACTCCAGCGTTCTCCCACGGAGGGTCATCCTGTGGCGCGTAACCGACGGCTTCTCTTCCGGAGGTTCATGTGCCGCTGCCGCCGGAGGGTTCTGGCCTTGCGGCGTTTGCGCATGTAACAACAAAGCAGACAGGAGCAGCGCCGGTAACAAATTGTTGTAAGTTTTCATCGGAAAGGAAGTATCTTAATGAAGCGTATACGACAGGAACGACATCACGTCCGTATCGTCGTTAATTTCTTTATCCAACGCTTGGCCGCCGGAGTGACCGGCAGTGGTGTCATACTTCAGCAGAATCGGATTCGCGGACCCTGTGGCCGATTGCATCAATGCCGCCATTTTACGGGCATGGAGCGGGTCCACGCGCGTATCGGCATCGCCCGTCACGAAAAGAATGGAAGGATATCTCGCGCCCTTTTCAACATGCTGATACAGAGAATACTTGTATAAGTACGCAAACTGATCTTTGTTTTCCGCCGTGCCGTACTCCGGAACCCACCACTTCGCCACCTTGAACCGGTCATAACGAATCATGTCGAGCAAGGGAAACTCGCAAACCACCGCGCCGAAAAGATCCGGGCGTTGCGTTACCGCCGCACCCATCAGCAGACCGCCGTTCGAGCCTCCCAAAATGCCCAGCCGTGACGGGCGTGTATAGCCGTTCTTAATCAGATACTCCGCCGCGTACTCAAAATCATCAAAAACATTCTGTTTCTTCTCCAGCATCCCGGCCTTATGCCAAGCCTCGCCAAGCTCTCCGCCGCCGCGCAAATTGGGCAAGGCAAACACGCCGCCGTTTTCCACCCAATAAGCCGCCATCGCTCCGAAGTGCGGAGTCATGCTGATATCGAAGCCGCCGTAAGCAGTCATCAAAACGCGTGCGGAGCCATCGAGCTTCAGGTCCTTTCTGTGTACGATAAACATCGGCACGCGCGTCTTGTCGCGGCTCTCATACCAGACCTGATTAACAGTCATTTCATCCACATTCTTGTTATGGGGAGCTGCCCACCAAACCGTCTGTTGATTGTTCGCGAGGTTGTGCCGGTAAATCGTGGGAAGGACGGTAAACGATTGATACTCGAAAAAAACGTCGTCCTGATCCGGCCGGCCCGAAGCGGAACTAACGGTGCCTAAGTTCGGAAGCGGCAAATTGCCCTGCATCTTTCCATCCAGGCCATAGATACCGATTTGTGACGAAACATTATGCAGGTGCGAAACAAACAGCTTCCCCCCTACTACGGAAGCAAACTCGATATGGTCGGCCTGTTCCGGCACAACATCTTTCCAATTCGCCTGTTGTGGGTTGTTTAAGTCGAGGGAGAAAATACGGCGGTTTGGCGTCTTCCAGGTTGTTGTCACATACAGGTGGTCATTGAAGTAATCCGGGCTGAACTCAGCGTCCAAGTTCGTAATCGCTGGCTGAGGGCTTCGATCCCTGCCGAGCCGTATGGCAAAGACTTCGCTATGGTCCCTGGCCGCCCCGCGATGCGCGGTCGCGATCAGCCAGCGCCCATCATAGGTAACTTCCGCGCCGATGATGATCTCCGGGCCATACTCATTGCCGAAGACAACCTGGTCGGTCGATACGTCCGTGCCGAGCTTATGAAAGAAGATCCGTACGCCTGCCGGAATCATTCTGCCGTAGTAAAAGCCGCTGGCATCCGGCAAAAGCGAGAAACTCGTATAACGCAGGCGGGGCATCGTCTCCGGCGCATCCTTCCGCGCATCGACATTGAAGAATTTCACGGTCAGCTCATCCTCGCCGCCTTCGCGAACTCCATAAGCTAATAGATCGCCCGCCTCCGAAACACCCATCAATTGCAGTGTTTTCGGTTTTACCGCCGTGCTCAGCGAATTGGCATCGATCAACAATTCGTCTCGTCCACTGCCTTCACGCAAGCAGATCTGGTTAAAATTTTTGCCCCTGGCCGCCGGAGAAAAACTGGCGCTGCTTCCGCAAGATCGGCAATTCATATCGATCAATCCGCAGCAGGGCGGTCAGCCCCTGTTTGGTTTCCTCGCGGCCCGGTATAGCTAGAAGAACTTGCCCGCGTATTGCTTTGCTGCTTAATCCACGCCCGTGTTTCAGGGCTCTGCTGATCCTCCAGCCACCGGTAGTTATCGGTAATGGAAACGCCGTGCATTTCATCGGTGACCGGCTTCCGCGCCGTGGCGGGTACACGGCCTCCCGCCATATCCGAGGCAGATCCTGCGAACGGAATCAGTAATAACAACGAGCAAGCAAAGGCGCGGCTGAACATGCTGCGTAGTGTAACGGAAAAGCGTTAAGCTTCAAGAGTTCCGCAAAAAGGCGCCGGTGGTCGTTGTATGGCAATGGGTGACGTCGCCCTTTCCTGGGTGCAACCGCACTCTGGCCCACTACGGTGCAAAGTAGCCCGAAAGATCCAGAATGAGATAGGTTTGTCCTGTGGCATAGGCGTCGATAGAACCATTCGCCGTCGGCAAAATAGCCAGATTCGATGTCACCGTGCCTGGGTCCGCATTCAAGCTAGAAACTCCGGGAATTGTCTGTCCATTCGGCCAGAGCGTCAGGTATTGCAAAGATCCCGATGGCACAACCGTCGCATTGAGAGCATACGCCCGCGCCGTGGCTGGACTTCCGCAGCCGCTGGTCGTCACATCGACCGTGATCATTCCGCTGAACGGCGCCGATCCAGCTGGACTTCGGGTGTCAAGGACCCGGCACGGCGTAAAGGTGTAGAAATTTAATCCGCCGGTCGTTGCCGTCGCAAAGTAGCCGTTAATGTCAATGACAACATCTGCATCACTGCTCCCATAGGTCGTGATGCTGCCGTTCGCTCCGGCGGGAATGATCGCCGCGTTCGCTGTCACGGTGCTCGTGGATGCATTCAAGATGGAAGTGGGCGGCTGTCCCTGTCCGGCAGGCCAGGCGGTCAAGTAATCGAGTGGTCCATGCGGGACCACGGTGAAGTTCAGCGAGTACGCCTGTGCATTCGATGGCACTTGGCAGCCGCTGGATAACACAGGAAAGTCCCGGCTTTGCCCACCAGTCAAAAATGGTCCGCCCAGACTGCCGGTTCCTCCTCTCGTGTCGGCCACTCGGCAGGGGGTCAGCGGAAAGAATTGCAAGCCGGATGAATTAGCCGTCGGCACGAAGTAACCGCTGATATCCAGAATCAGGTGCGTCGGGTTCGTCACGTACACACTGACCCCGCCGTTATTTCCGGCCGGTACGATGGCCGCATTGGCCTTGATGCGTCCATCAGAATTCAAGGTCGAGACCACCGGCCGCCCCTGTCCGCTTGGCCAGATCGAAAGATAGGTGAGAGGGCCACTTGGAACCACGGTGACATTCAAGGCATAGGCAGCGGCTGTTGCTGGGATATTGCAAGTGCCATTCGGAACGTCGAACTCGCGTATCGAGAGGCCGGGTAGTTCGGGACCGCCGAACGCGCCCGCTGCATTTCTGGTATCCACCACGCGACAAGGCGTGAGCGGGACGAAACTCAAAGGACCTTGGGAACCGCCCACCACTGCCGGGGTGCTGCTCGTCCACTCGCTGATCAGATGATACGCATCGACGGAACCCAAACCGGTCGTCTGATCGTACCCCGCACCTGCCGAGTAGCCCATGGTCCCGGCGGTGCAATTGGCGGTTCCGACTCGGCAGGAAACGATGTTGTTGCCAGAGGTGATGTCATGGAAGACGTCTGTCGAACGAGCCGCGATCGCGTACAGATTCGGATTGATATTGCCTTGCGCGCCCAAGGCCTGCACCAGTAAGGCTACAATTCCGGCAAAGGAGGGTGCTCCCGCCGAAGTGCCGCCGACCACGTCCAGTGTTGTATCGGTATTGCGGAATCCATTCACGCAATCGCCCGCCGAACAGATCAGCAATCCGTCATGGTTCGGAGAGGCCACAAAGGCCAGGTCCGGCACGTCTCGCATTCCATCGCCCGGCACGCCGGTTCCCGTCTGCCATGCCGGTTTTGCATTGTAACGGCTCGCCCCGCCTCCGCTAGCCGACAGACCGTTCGCTGTGCTGGAGTCGTTCCACACAACCTCCGGAATGTACGAGAGAACGGAGCCTCCGTAACTATTATTCCCGGTATTCCAGTACGTTCCCGACCCCTCTTGGAGTGTCGTACCTCCGATACCCGTCACCGAGGGAAAGCTCGCCGGCGCATCCACGGACAGCCCGCGCCGCGCCGGAGATGATGTGTCGCAACCCGCGGCGCCAGAATCTCCCGCCGCGACGATCACGGTCATACCCTGCGCAGTGGCTTGCTGGTACTGCATGGCTTCCGTGCTGCTTTCGTCCGCACTGAGTTCCGACTCGCACAAACCGTACGAGATGGTGAGGATGGGAGCGACGTTGTTGTCAATGGCATAAGTGATCGAAGTATCCACGTCGGTGGCGGTGACAAAAACGATCGTGGCGTTTCTAGCGATGGCGCCCGCCCACTCTATATCCAGGTCCGACTCGCTTTCATCGCCGGAGCTCGTCCGGATTCCCGGGTCTGTTCCCGCCAACACAATGGTGGGATCGTTCGGCGGCAGACCGGCCGCCGTGCGGAAGGCGCGAATGTCACTCAATTGGATGTTACTTTGTCCCACTACGGCGATCTTGACTCCCGCGCCGTCCAAACCAGACTGGTAAAGAGGCTGCAGGTTGTAAATGGTTGCGAAATCGTCGGGTGTCAGAAATTGGTTTCCGGAAATGCTCGAGGTGAACTGTGGACGAAGCTTCCGGATGCTGTGTGGTTTCATGCGAAGGTCGTGCAGGCCGCGGACACTCTCCACCATGCCTTCCAATGCTGCCGGCAGCAACGGATCGCTCGCATTGGCGTAATGAGTCTCTCCGTTGAAACGATAGCGGTGGATCGCCGTGTGGAAGGCCGTTTGCGCCTGGGCCGCTGTTCCCGCAAAGCTGATGAACGCTAGGCTTCGCGCGACCTGAATTTCAGAAAATCCTTGACTCTGCAGCCATGCCGATACTTGGGCCACGTCTTCAGCATTCGGGCCGAAACGCGCCCCATACTCTTCGGGCGTGAGGAACTTGTGAAATTGAGCGGAATCCCGTGCTTGCTGCTGACGGAGCAACTGATCCAGATCTTCCCGCTGCTGGGAGGTCATGGCAAAATGGATTGCCATGCGAGGCAAAATAAGCGAACTGCTGACTTCGCCCTCGTCCTGTCCCAAGGCTAGCATGGGCCTCGTATTGCCTGTTAGGCGAAAAGTTTCGCTGTCCTTGATCTCACTATGAATGTGCCGTGAAGGCCCCGCCACGCAATGCACTGTTAAGACCAAAACCGCAGGAACCAGCCTGTTCAAAACACCCTTTTTCATTACTTGGCCGATATTGACGTAAGCTCTTGGATTTTAGTTTCCATCACCAGGTCTAAACCCAATACTGCTCACTTAAGGATTTGAACCAGAGGTTTGTAGTGGGCCTGCGGGACCCGGCATCGCACTGGTGCATAGCTGCTCATTTTTCGCCTGATGCCGCGGACGTTGCAGCGCGGCAATCGTGGCGGCACACGTACTTGCAGAACTTCCTCGAGAATGCGACGATGATACGCCTTCTGGTCCTGAGGGGGAAAGGGTGCCAGAAAGAGGCAGTT
>JBJMGL010000425.1:0-2765 GCA_045807985.1 Bryobacteraceae bacterium | reverse complement strand
TTTCTTCAATCAAGGCTACTGGGGGCCGACCGTCGGATTCTACGGCGGAATCAATTACGGCTGGGGTTACGGAGGCCACGGCTACTATGGCGGCCGCTGGGACGGCAATACGTTCCGTTACAACAGGGCCGTGACTCGCGTGAACACAACTGTGATTCACAACACTTACGTCAACAGAGAGGTCATCAGGAATACTGGCAACCGCGCCAGCTTTAACGGTCCGGGCGGCACGAGAGCCAAGCCCACTGCACAGCAACAAGCCGCAGCCAAGGCGGAGCATATCCCAGCTACCTCGGCACAGACGTCACGCCTTGAGGCTGCAAAGAACAATCCAGATTTGCATGTTGCTAATAATCACGGGAAGCCTAAAGCGGAAGCGATCAAGGCATTCGATCGCAACAACGGCGGCGAAGCGCGGGCTGGTGCGGCGAATGAGAAAGGCAAGGTTGGGCGCGAAACGACTAACGCCGGGCAGGAAACAGTTAACACCAATTTCGCATCCGGTCAGAAACAGGTTGGTGTAACGCCGATGGGTGCACAAAATAACGATCATGGCAAGGCGCAATCGACGACGGGGGCACAGACAACGAAGAAGGCGACGCTGAGTGACAACGCAGAGCACACGAAATCGAAGAAGCATACTAATGATGTGGCGACTTCTCACCACACTCCGCGGCAAGCGCAGGTAACGCCGCATCGGTCGCAGCAAGCAATGGTTCGACAAAGCGGATCTAGCACAAATGGTAAGGGCAAGGTGCAAACCGCACAGTCGAACAAAAAGAAGAAGTCCAAAAACGAAGGGCAGGGCCGCGGCTATTAGGAGACGCCGGGGATTAAGCTTGGCAGCGAGCCCGCTGAGTTATCAGTTATCGCACGGTGTTGCTGTGATCGTGTAAGATAACAAAAGCGTGAGTGGGTCGGAGCGGGAGAGAAGTTCTTGTTCTCTTGACGACAAAAAGACAGAGGCATTAAAGAACAAACGGTACGATTCGTTTAACTCGTTCCTCGTAGGCGAGATACTGATCGGAGAATTGTTTGCGCATCAATTCTTCTTCCTCGGCCAATTTGATCCAAAAGCTTACGAACACGAGGATAAGTCCGATCGCTCCGGCGACGTGTCCCTGTTGCATCACAGTTGCGACGACCATGGCAAGCAGGCCGGTGTAGATCGGATGGCGGACCAGCCGGTACGGACCGCTCAGAATCAATTCGTGATTTTCTTTCAACGTAACCGTGCCACTCCAGTTGGCTCCGAGAACCGCCCGGGCCCAGAAACAGAAGCCGACTCCGCAGACGCACAAAATCGCGGCGGCAACAAGAATGGGACTGGTGTGGGGAATGATGCGGGCGTTGAACGGGTACGGCAGATGGTAGCCGCGGAAGAGAAGATAGCACCCAATCAGGATCGGGATGGTGTAGCGCAAACGTTGGGCGCCGCTTTCACGATAGACCGTTCGCTTGGTGAATATCGCAGCCAGCAGCCAGACAACGAGGAAAATAATCCAACAAGCGCTGATAATATTTTTCACCAGCGGATCCACGCGGTTTCACCTTATCACCAAACTCCAAGCCGGACGAGGATTGCGGGAATTCTTATCTTATATGTGGCTAACGCATATCGCGGTAGTCATGAAATTTTCATACACGTCGTTCACTCATGCGTTTTGCGGGGAAAACGGTTTTGATGAAAAAGATCAGTCCCCGCTCTTTGGCTGCCCCGCCGCAGGGCCGACTCTCGAAACGCTGCGATTTGTGAATTAGAGTTAACGCGAGAGCATGAATGTCGGGGATCAACATTTTCGAACGATTTGCCTTAAGGCTGGAGATGAATGCTTCGTGCAGCTGATCGATCAGCGATTTTTGCCTGATCGTTTCGTGATCGAGAATGTCAGCACAATCGAGCAAATGGTAACGGCGATTCGCGAAATGCATGTTCGTGGAGCGGGGTTGATCGGCGCGAGCGCGGGCTACGGGATGTATCTTGCGGCGCTTGAAGCAGCCGACACGGCTGCCGCCACAGGAGATTTCGATCGAGATCTGGCAAAGGCCGCGGCAGAACTCAAGGCTGCCAGACCAACGGCGGTGAATCTTTCCTGGGCGGTCGAGCGTCAGCTAAAGAGCATCGCCCCGGGAAAAAATCCGCGGGAGAAGGTTGCCCTCGCGCTGCACACAGCCCGACTCATCGCGGACGAAGATGCGGACCATTGCCGGATGATCGGGCAGCACGGCCTGGATCTCATTCAGCAAATCGCGCGGAAGAAAGCGGGGAAGCCGGTGAATGTGCTGACGCATTGCAATGCCGGGTGGCTCGCGTTTGTTGATTACGGTTCCGCCACCGCCCCCATCTATGCCGCCCACGATAGCGGGTTGCCGGTGCACGTATGGGTCGCTGAAACAAGACCGAGGAATCAGGGTTCGAAACTCACTGCCTGGGAGCTGAGCGAACATGGCGTGCCACACACGGTGATTGCGGATAGCGCCGGCGGACATTTGATGCAGCATGGTGAAGTAGACGTGGTGATTGTTGGAACAGATCGCACCACTTACACAGGAGACGTTGCTAACAAGATCGGGACGTATTTGAAGGCGTTGGCAGCGAAAGATAACAGTGTTCCGTTTTATGTAGCGTTGCCTTCGTCGTCGTTTGACTGGAAAATACAGGACGGATTGAAAGACATCCCGATCGAAGAGCGCGGCAGCGAAGAAGTGAAACATGCTGGCGGTTGGCTAGAGGGGCGACAGGTGGAGGTGCGCCTTACTCCGGA
>JBJMGL010000424.1:0-11958 GCA_045807985.1 Bryobacteraceae bacterium | reverse complement strand
TCAATACCGAGCGAGAGCGGAGTCACGTCCAGCAGTAGCTTATCTTCCACATCACCCGCCAGAATGCCCGCCTGCACAGCGGCGCCCAGCGCCACTACTTCATCCGGATTCAATTCCGTATGCGGCTTAGCTTTGAACAACCGCTCCACTGCCGTCCGAACCAGCGGAATGCGCGTCGAGCCGCCTACCATGACCACCTCGTCTATTTGCTCGGGCGTCATCTTGGCATCGTGTAAGCAGGCACGGCATGGTTCGAGTGTCCGCTCCACAATCGGAGCAATCAAACGCTCAAACAAGGCGCGGTCAATCACCCGCGCATACCGCTTGCCCTTATAATTCAGCTCAATCGGTGCTTCGGGCGCAAAGGAGAGCTCTTCCTTGGCCCGGATAACCGCGCGGCGCAACCGCTGCAATCCTTCCGAGTCCTCGGCAATGTTCTCGCCCCACTCCGATTGCACATCCTCGATGGCAATCCGTAGCAGAAGATTATCGATATCATCTCCGCCTAAATGCGTGTCGCCATTCGTCGCCAGAACCTCAAAGATCCCGTCGTGCAAACGCAAAATGGAAATATCAAACGTGCCGCCGCCGAAATCATAAACGGCAATCACGCCCTCTTTGCGCTTATCAAGCCCATAGGCCAGCGACGCCGCAGTCGGTTCATTCACGAGCCGCAGCACGTCCAATCCAGCCAGCCGGCCCGCATCCTTCGTCGCTTGGCGCTGCGCGTCATTGAAGTAGGCGGGAACGGTAATCACCGCTTCCGTTACCGGTGCACCCAACGCCGCTTCAGCACTGTCTTTTAACTGTTTCAAAACAGCCGCCGAAATCTCAGGCGGAGTAAAAGTCCGTTCGCCGAGCTGCAGCTTGATCACAGACCCGCTATCACCCGCAATTCGAAAAGGAAACAGCTTAATCTCATCCTGCACGTCCGCAACGCCGCGACCCATCAGGCGCTTGACCGAATAAACCGTCCGCTCCGGATGCGTCAGAAGCAGTTCCCGCGCCATTTCGCCCGCGACCAGCCGCCCATCGTCTGTCAACGAAACAACGCTCGGGACAATCTCCCGGCCCTCGGCATCTTCGAGAATTCGTGGCCCGGTCAACTCCATGACGGCCACCAGACTATTCGTCGTGCCAAGATCAATGCCAACAATTTTGGATGTGCGGCTTTCGCCAAAGTCGATCTGAAACGTTCCCATATGATCTCTATGTTTTATCCACGTCACGAAGCAGGTTTTCAATATACCGGCGGCGGTTCAAAACTCCCCGGATCTCGTTCAAAGCCTGTTTGGCCGTTTCGCTTTCACTTTCCGCCGCATCATACTTGGCAAACAAGGCCGTCAGCTCCCCGTCGATCTCGCCCCGCATCCGCAGAAAGTTACTCTTCGCCGCCTCCAATTGCGGACGCGCCGACTCGTCCCCTCCGCGAAGCTCCTCCAGAGCCATGTTTAACTCGAAAACCTCTTCCAGCAACTCCGGAGGCACATCCTTCGACCGCTGTTCGCCAATCGGAAAGCCCTCCTCGGTAAGCAGGTACTCCGCACGCTTCACCGGATCGCGCAAAGTGCGGTACCCATCATTCAAAATAGCCGTTGCTTCGAGCGCTTGCGCCTGTTCTTGGGCGCTTTTACGGCTCCAACGGTCTGGGTGCCACTCTTTACTCAGCTCATAGAAGCGTTTTTGCAATGCGGCTTCATCGATGCTTAACTTACGGCTCAGTCCAAAGAAATCGAAAAATTGACGGGAAAATTCGGGCACGGGAGTAGGTGGGGAAGAGACTGTCGCCAGTCTCTTTATTAAGCGGAAAAAGACGTTCCACAACCGCAGCTTTTCGTTGCATGCGGATTCTGAAACACAAAACCAGACTGAATCAAAGAGTCCTGCCAATCCAACGTCATGCCATCCAAAAACAGCATGCTCTTCGGATCAACAAACACTCGAACATCTTCAAACTGAAACACATGGTCACCCGGGCGCGGCTCGGGAGCAAACTTGAATTGATAGCTTAAACCCGAGCAGCCGCCGCCCAGCACGCCCAAACGCAACCCGCCCGACACGCCTTCGCGCTGAAACGCATCGCGAATCTTTTGAACCGCTTTCGGAGTAACATAAATCTGCTTCGCCGCAGGTTCCGATACCTCTGCCTGCGCGCTTTCTGACCCCACGCCGAGCTGTGTCAAATCAGCCATAGTTAATTAACTGCGACTGCTTCCGCCTTAGCTGTCGCGGTGGTTTGCTTGTGCTTGTAATCACCAATCGCAGCCTTAATCGCATCTTCAGCCAGCACGGAGCAGTGAATTTTCACGGGCGGCAAAGCCAATTCGTTCACGATATCCGTATTCTTGATCTCAAGAGCCTGATCCACCGTTTTTCCCTTCAGCCATTCCGTTGCCAGCGACGAACTCGCAATCGCGCTGCCGCAACCAAACGTCTTGAACTTAGCGTCTTCAATCACGCCCGTTTCGGGGTTCACCTTTACTTGCAGCTTCATCACGTCGCCGCACTCGGGAGCCCCGACCATGCCCGTTCCCACATCCTTGCTGCTCTTGTCGAGCGAGCCAACATTACGGGGATTGTTGTAATGATCAATAACCTTGTCAGAGTAAGCCATCTTGTATCCTTCCGAACTGATTTTTTAGTGAGCTGCCCAAACCACTTTCGATAAATCCACGCCTTCCTTTGCCATCTCGTACAAAGGAGACAAATCACGCAATTTCCTGACTACATCGATCACCTTATTAGCAACATAATCAATCTCTTCTTGCGTATTGAACCGTCCAATGCCAAAGCGAATCGAAGAGTGCGCTAAATCATCACCAGCGCCCAACGCTTTCAGCACGTAGCTTGGTTCCAGAGTAGCCGATGTGCAAGCCGAACCGCTCGACACCGCAATATCGTTGATGCCCATCAGCAGGCTTTCACCTTCCACGTAAGCAAAACTGATATTCAAGTTGTGGGGCAGCCGGTGTTCCATGGTGCCGTTGATATAAACCTCATCCAACTCATTCATCAGCTTGTCTTTCAGCCTGTCACGCAAAAAGCTGAGACGCTTCGACTCTTCCGGCATCTCATTCTTGCAAATCTCGCAAGCCGCGCCCAAGCCAACGATACCCGGCACATTCAGCGTGCCGGACCGCATGCCGCGCTCATGACCGCCGCCATCCATTTGCGCCGTAATCTGCACTCGGGGGTTTCTGCGGCGCACATAAAGAGCGCCCATGCCCTTCGGGCCATAAAGCTTATGAGCAGTCAAAGAAAGAACATCAATACCATCAGCAATAACATTAACAGGAACCTTCCCGACCGCCTGCACCGCGTCGCTGTGGAAAAGAATGCCTTTCTCTTTCGCGATCTTGCCAATTTCCTTCATCGGCTGGATCACGCCGATCTCGTTATTGGCATACATGATCGAGATCAGAATCGTTTTGTCCGTAATCGCGTCACGCAACTGATCAAGGTCGATCAATCCATTCTGCTGAACCGGCAGATAGGTAACACGCACGCCTCCCTTCTCCAGGCGCTTGCACGTATCCAGGACCGCCTTGTGCTCGGTAGCTTGCGTAATGATGTGATTGCCGCGTTCAGCGTACATCTCCGCAATGCCTTTCAGCGCAAGATTGTTCGATTCCGTAGCGCCGCTCGTGAACACAATTTCTTTCGGGGTAGCGCCAATCAGGTCAGCAATTTGCTTCCGCGCTTTTTCGGTCGCTTCCTCGGCTTCCCAGCCGTAGCTGTGGTTACGAGACGCTGCATTGCCGAAATATTCCGTAAAGTAAGGCATCATCGCCTCAACCACTCGCGGGTCGGTGCGGGTCGTGGCGTGACTATCTAAATAGATAGGCAATTTCATAAACATTTATTTCCTTAAAGAACCGTGCGATTCAAGAGACTTTGTTGTGCCCTGTAAGGCGACGAGTGAAGAGGAGCGCGGCATGGACACAACCGGCTCAGCTTCGGCATCCTGCAGCATATCTTGGATGCTGACGTCATTCAGAAGTCGCAAAATACCCTCGTGTATGCGTTTCAGAGGACGCTTCACTGTGCATCTGTCAGAATGCCCACAAAACGCGTGCTCAGTAAAACAATTGGCCAGCACAATTGGCCCATCGATAGCTCGAATTACTTCCAACGCCGATATTTTCCGGGGATCACGAGCCAAGCGATAGCCACCGTTCGTGCCGTATTCAGAAATCAAAAAACCGCTTTTGCCTAGCTTCTGCAACAATTTCGACAACAGCGGAAGCGGAATGCCGCAAGCATCCGAAACATCCTTTGCGCTTACCGCCTCGCCGGTTGCTTGCTGGCGCGCTGCAAAATGCCTGAGAGCAATCAGGCTGTAATCCGCCTTTTTTGTAAGTCGAAGCATTTTATGGTTAATGCCAGAGGCAGAAATTGAGATCTAGGACCAAGGAGATCCTATTTCTTTATAACATGTTAGGTGAAACTGATATAGACTTTTATTTCCTGCCCCTGCGCGGTAAAGCCGTAGGGGAACCAAGATCGACGGGCATGCGCCGCATGCTAAACTCTTAAAGCGCGCTTGCTCTCGGTAACTAATTAGCTTGATTAGACTTTTTCGTGTTTTTATACCGGCCAGCGTCCTAGCGCTCCTGCTTTCCGAAATACTGATTGTTCTGGCTTGTTATACCGGATCATCGGTGGTTCTGTATGAAGATCCAGGCTTCTTTCTGTTTGTTGAAGGAAATTACTGGAAGATCCTGGTTGTCACTACCTGCATCATCCTGACGCTTTACTTCCAGGATCTTTACCAGGATCTGCGCATTACTTCCCGCATTCTTCTTGTTCAGCAAATCTGCCTGGCAGTTGGAAGCGCCTTGCTGTTTATGGCCTTTCTTGGCTATTTACAGCCCGATTTTGTTCTGGGCAGATGGCCCATGGTGATCGGCAGTGCACTGGTTGTCATTATTTTGCCTGCCTACCGGGTGTTTTTTTGGCGATACATTATTGGAACATTGCGTTCGGAACGGGTGCTATTGCTGGGAAATTCCAGCATCCTCGGCGAAGTGATCGAATGCCTTCACAATAAGCCCGAGTTTGGCTATTCCATCGTTGGCTACTTGTGTGAAGATGAATCCTGCGAATTTCCCGTCCCCTGTTTAGGTCAAATGTCGGACATACGCGAGGTCTGCGCAAAATACAAACCCACCAGAATTGTCGTTGGCATGGCCGAACGGCGGAATCGTCTGCCCGTACATGACCTTCTTGAGATCCGCTTCAGCGGCATTATGATTGAAGACGCTGCTGACACTTATGAAATTGCCATGCGGCGTGTTTGCAGCCGCAAAATTCAGCCCTCGCAACTGATCTTCTCCGCTCTGCTGGGCCCCCGTCCGCAGGCGCTCGCTATTCAGGGCGCCTACTCCTTTCTGATTGGAGTTTTTGGCCTGATACTCTTCTCGCCTTTAATGCTGGTAACCGCCTTGGCCGTTCGACTCTCTTCCAAAGGGAGTATTTTTTACGGGCAGCGCCGCGTAGGAATTAACGGACGCATATTTACGGTTTATAAGTTTCGCTCCATGTACGCGGACGCCGAAGCGCGAACGGGCGCGGTATGGGCCTCCAAGGATGATCCGCGCATCACGCCAGTTGGAAAATGGCTGCGACGGCTACGGCTTGACGAACTGCCCCAATTTTGGAACGTAGTGAAAGGCGACATGGTTATCGTCGGCCCACGTCCCGAGCGTCCGGAATTTGTTGAGGTGCTGGCCCAACAAATTCCGTACTACCGGCAGCGCCTGGCTGTCAAACCGGGCATTACGGGATGGGCGCAGATCAATCACAAGTATGGCGATACCGAACTAGACGCCATGATCAAGCTGGAATACGATCTGTATTACATCAAGCACGTCGCGCCCGCTTTAGACTTCTACATCATCTTTCACACGGTGAAGGTAATGCTTCTCAGCCGTGGCGCTCAATAGCTAACGCGCCCCGTGGCGAAGCGCCAGTACCGCTTTCTCATGCTCAAGGAGCGTGGCGGAGAACTGATGCGACCCGGAACCGTCCGGCTTGGCAACGAAGTATAAAAAGTCCGTTTGCGCAGGCCGCAAACTCGCTTGCAAAGAAGTCAATCCCGGATTCGCAATAGGACCGGGCGGCAATCCGGGATGCGCATAGGTGTTATACGCATTGGTGCTTGTCAGATCAGACCGGTGAATCACGCCATGATAACGATTTTCGAGCAGGGCGGCATAAATCGTGGTGGGATCACACTGCAAATAAATGCCGCGTCCCATGCGATTAACGAACACCGCCGCGACCAGGGGACGCTCGCTGGGAACCGCCGTTTCCTTCTCCACCAGTGATGCCAGCGTAACAATGCGGTGAATATCAGCTTTTCGCGCCGGTCCGCCGATCGCGGCCCACTGTTTTCGAAACTCCGCGGTCATCATCTGGCATAGCTGTTTGGCCGTGGTTTTATGCGTCACGCGATAGGTCGATGGAAACAGGTAACCTTCCAGGTTCGGCGCTAGCGGGTCCAGGTCGCGGATGCCGCGGGGATCTGCTGCTGCCTTCAGAAACGCGTCGGGCTGAACAGTATCAGATCGCTGAAGAAGGGTTGCGATATCAAACAAATTGCTGCCCTCCGGCACCGTGAATTGCTCATAGAAGATGTCGCCTCGACGGATTTTCTCCAACACCTGCCAAGGCGTTTGAGCCGCATCGAATCGATACTCGCCGGCTTGCAGCGTAGCGCGGGGACGTACGGCCCGCACCGCTAAAAACGCCCAAGGAGATCGCACCACTCCCTTCTCGGAAAGCAGGCGGGCAATATCGCGCGAGGACATGCCACGCTCCACCTCAACAAACGTTTCGGCTCCATAACCGCGATACGGGCCCAGGTATTGGTAAGCGCCAGCAGCAATCGCCACGACGGCGAGCAAAACAATAATGAAGGATGTAATGACAAATCGCCGGAACCAGGAGCGTTTAGCCAAGGAACTCACCTTCTCCCGGCGTACTTGCGATCTGTTGAAAGCCGAGATAGCTTTGGAGCAGCAACACCGCGGCCAACCGGTCCACCGCTCCCTTCTTTTGTTCCAATGTAGCGCCGCTATCCCTCAGCATGCGCTCTGCTTCAGCGGAGGTTAACCGCTCATCCCAGAAAACGAGGGGAAGCTGAAGATATCGCCGCAAGCGGTCTGCAAACTCCTGGGTGTAATCGCTTTGACGGCTTTCCGCGCCGCTCATGTGCAGCGGCCTGCCAATCAGCAGACTCTGAACGTTCCAGCGCAAAGCAATCTCCCGGAGTTGTTCGAGGTCCTCCCGAATCCGCGTTCGCTGCAGCGTCTCAATGCCTTGCGCCGTAATGCCAAGTTCATCGCTGACGGCAAGGCCAATTCTCTTTTTTCCAACATCCAGCGCCAGAATCCGCCCGCGCGGCAATGACTGATAAGAATTCGTCAAGACCGAATTATAAAGCCTCAAGGTACTGCGCACTTATGGCCCGGTACGAAAGAATCGTACAAAATAAGAATATGTCCGCTGCGCCCCCACCCGCCAATTCACCATCAGCCTTCCAGAGGACCTGGCGCAAAAAGTTGACCTGCTTGCCAAGCAGGAGAGCCGCAATACAAACGAGCTTTTCGGCGAGGCATTTCGGACCTACTTTGCCCGGCAACTTCGTGCCCGCATGAAGCAAACGCAGCAATTTGCTGCCCCGAGCAAACCAAAACACAAAAAATCTGAAACTAGACGCTTGCTCCGGGAAGCCCGGCAAGAAATGAAAACCGCTGGAAGGAAATGATTGCTGTTATCGACTCCTGTACGTGGATTGACGCTCTCGTCCACGGCGGAGTTGATTTGGATGGGTCCTCACCCGCAAATTCCATCTGCCCGTGAGTTTAGTGGAGGACAACATTGATTTCCACCGGCTACATTCACTGAATATCCAGATCACCGGTGAAATTAAAGGAAGTATCGACCTAGATGATGACTTTATCCCTGAATGCGCTGTACGGTCAAAAGCCAGAGTGATCGTTTCCAACGATTTAAAGCACCTCGTCCGCATGGAATACTTTGAGGGTATTCCCATCCTCACTCCGCGCCAGTACCTCCAATCCTTGTAAGCGCAACTAGCAAACGAGCCAATATGTTAGAGTACGAATACCGAGGCCGTTAGCTGCTTTGGCAACTATTAGTTCCTCTCAACCTGCTGTCAAGCGATTTGGCATCAGAACTCTACTCATTGCCCTGGCATCTTTAATCGGGCTGCTCTACTTCGGGCGCGACTTCTTCGTTACTCTTATTATCTCCGCCATTTTCGCGTTTATCCTCGACCCGGCCGTGCTGCTGGTCATGAAACTTCGCTTGCCAAGGTCGGCCGCCACCGGCATCGTCATCGGAGTCGCGCTTGTCGGCGTTTACATCACGGCCTCTATCGCCTGGACGCAGTTAAGCATCTTGGCGGAAGACCTGCCCACCTATGCGTCCCGAATCAGCGAATTATGGAACTCAGCCAGCGACCGGCTGGACCAATTTGAAAAAAACACCGCCGATCTCGTTGTTCCGAAACGCCTGCGCGATCAAGACCAGCAGATTCAGCAAAAGCCCCAGCAGGCCATGCAAGCGCGGCGTCGCAGGTCCAAACAGCCTGAGCTGCCCGTCCAGCCTGCCGCGCCCGTCATCCAGGAAGTACGAATCCACACGGACCCGAAGCCGTTCATCGGGACGCTCTACACTTTTTCGTCACGCTACTTTCATATGTTGTTCCTGGCCTCATTTGTTCCCTTCCTGGTGTACTTCATGTTGAGCTGGCGTGACCACTTGAACAAAGGCGTTATGCGGCTCTTTCACGGCCATGACCGCTATGTGGTCGGCAAAACCTGGTCCGGTATTGGTGATTCAACGCGCGCCTATGTGCTAGGAAACTTCCTCCTGTGGGTTTTTCTGAGCAGCATGAGCGCAGTCGCCTTCTTCTTTCTAGGGGTGCCTTACTGGCCGTTAGTCGGCTTTGTAAGTGCGTTCTTCAGCTTGATGCCTTATTTTGGCCTCCCGCTTTCACTCATACCGCCCGTGTTAGCGGCCGTTGCCGTTCCAAACCGGTTCAAAATCATCGCCACCGTGATTCTGATCACTGGGGCGCTTCATCTGCTCGCCATGAACTTCCTGTACGCAAAGCTGATTGGGCGCCGCGTCCGGCTGAATCCGCTTGTTGTCACGGTAGCACTCATGTTCTGGGGCTTAATTTGGGGCGGCATCGGCCTCGTGCTGGCTGTTCCCATCACCGCCGCCGTAAAAACCGTGTGCGATAACGTCGAGTCACTGGAACCCTACGGCAGGCTGCTCGGCGACTAATACACCTTTGTGATCACTCCGTCGCTTAAAAGCGACCATGCTGATGATTTGCTAAGTCCTGGAGTTTGGACATCTAAGCGGCAGCGGAGAGGATCATTGGTTGATAGTTTCCGATAGCCGCATCTTTCATGCACTACGGTCGAATTCTTCGGAGTAGCGCATGACATTGCCTCCACCTGGGTGCGTTCAGCAACTATGCTGATGCCGTTACCGGGATCGGATGGTTCTGCACCGGCTGATAGCTGCCAGCTAGCGGCCGGAACGAGATCGCGATCCGGTTCCACCCATTGATCTGTACCACCGCGAGCGTCAGATGCACAATCTCCTCCTCGCTGAATTGCTCTCTCACCCGCGCATATAATTCGTCCGAAACGTCTCGCCCAGCAATCAGCGTCAGATGCTCGGTCCATTCCAACGCGGCGCGCTCCCGGTCGGTATAGAACGAAGTTTCTCGCCACGCATTGAGCGCATATAGCCGCTGCTCCGTCTCGCCCTGCGCTCTTGCGTCTTTCGTATGCATATCAAGGCAATACGCACAACCATTGATCTGCGAAGCGCGCGTTTTCACCAGCTCGCGCAACGCTGGCTCGAGTCCCGAATTCCGGAGCGGTCCTTCCAGCCCATACATGGCCTTCATCACCCCACTGAAAGCCGGATCGGTCACGTTGATTCTCGGTTCTACTTTGTGTGTCTTTCTGTCTGCCATATTGTTTCTTCCTCTATCTCTCCCGACGAGATAGCGCGGGCATTTGTGATGGGCCGTTGGAATTTTGTACGCTAAATCTGTTGAGCTCTCCCCCTCTTCAGCAACCGTGTAAAGGAAACCAAGCAGCTGTTTCCTCGTCCGAACGCAAGCGCCTCTTGTCTCTCGCATACGGCTATCTCGGAAGCCTGGTTGAGAGCGAAGATATGGTGCAGGAAGCTCTGCTGCGTTTCGAGCAGTCGGACCGCGCCTCCATTCATAATGCGGAAGCTTGGTTGACCACGGTCGTGACTCGCCTGTCCCTCGACAAGCTTCGTTCCGCGCAGCATCGGCGCGAAGTGTATCCGGGCGAGTGGCTTCCGGAACCGATCTTCCAAGCGCCTACCCCAGAGCAGGATGCCATCACGCGGTCGCGCCTCTCGGTCGGCCTCTTGTACCTTCTCGAAAAACTGGAGCCGGAACAGCGCGTCGTCTTCGTCCTGCGGGAAGTCTTCGAACACTCCTATCAGTCGATCGCCGCCATTGCCGGCAAATCGGAAGCCGCTTGCCGCCAATTGATGGTCCGTGCCCGTGCTGCCCTCGAGCGCGCCCAGCAAGCCCCGCCTGTTTCTGGAACAATCGCGTCGTCGATTGTGACTCGCTTCATCAACGCGCTGGCGCAAGGCGACGAGAAGGAGCTACTCGGGATCATTGCGCCAGACGCTGTGTTGGTCTCAGATGGCGGCGGCAAAGTGCCTTCGATCCTCAATCCTGTGTATGGGGCCGACCGCATCACGCGGTTCTTTCTGGGTTTGTGGCGCAAACACGGCAACGTATTCGAAGTGCGGCCCACTGCTGTCAACTCCGGCCCGGGTATGCTGACCTTTCGCGACGGACAACTCGTTTCGGTCGCGTGCGTTTCCATCCAAGACGAGCGCATCACAGCGATCTACTCCGTGAGCAATCCCGACAAGCTTCACGCCGGTCTTCTTGTGCTGCGGCAGGGATGATCGTGAAGAGCGGCCATCCGCATCACGAAAGCGTCCGGTTTCGGTGTTGCTCCCTGTCTCAGATAAAAATATTGGACCGCAGTTTGTGCAACGATTACT
This sequence comes from Bryobacteraceae bacterium, assembly GCA_045807985.1. Lineage (GTDB taxonomy): Bacteria > Acidobacteriota > Terriglobia > Bryobacterales > Bryobacteraceae > Bog-105. The sequence continues at coordinate 846 of JBJMGL010000424.1, read as the reverse complement.
CATTTAATCCGTATAGGGATATATGCGATTTGCAGCCCGTTTCTGTCTCACTTTGTCCGCTTGGGCCGCGCCTGATCCCGCCATGCCCACCACGCCCGCCGGAACCGTTCTCAATGCTTGGCTGGATGCCTTCAACTCGGGCGATCGTGCGCGCTTAACAAGCTACCTGGCCAAGTACGAACCTGACCACAAGGCCGCCGCCGATTCACTCATAAACTTTCGCGACCAGACCGGCGGCTTCACTCTGCTACGCATCGAAAGGAGCGACCCGCTGCACCTCGAAGCCTTGGTCAAGGAGCGCGAAGGCAGCCACTTCGTCCTTTTGCAGCTCGATGTGAGTAGCGACACATCTCCCATCGTCAAAGGCCTCGGGCTTCGCGTAGTCCCCCGGCCTCCCAATCAGCCCGCCGTCCCGCGCCTTTCTTTCGACGGGGCAATCAAGGATCTCGACACCAACGCCGCTGCGCTGGCCTCGAAGGATAAATTCTCGGGCGACTTGCTGATTGCTCGCGCCGGCAAGATCGCGCTTCAGAAATCCTACGGACTCGCTGATCGCGAAAGACGCATCGCCAACACCGGCGATACCCGCTTCCGCATCGGCTCCATGAACAAGATGTTCACCGCTACCGCCGTCCTGCAACTTGTCGGGGATGGCCGGCTCGATCTCGCAGCGCCGCTCGGTAAATATCTACCGGACTATCCCAACAAGGACGTAGCCACCAAAGTCACCATTCGCCACCTTCTTACGCACACTGGCGGCACTGGCGATATCTTCACGCCCGAGTACGACAAGCATCGGCTCGAAACCCGCGAGCTTACGGATTACGTGAAGCTCTACGGTTCCCG
>JBJMGL010000423.1:0-13609 GCA_045807985.1 Bryobacteraceae bacterium | reverse complement strand
GCAATACGCGATCAAGAACCGAGAGGTCTACGTCCTGGAGGTAAACCCACGCGCTTCCCGCCCCGTGCCATTTGTCAGTAATGCCATAGGCGTTCCCCTGCCCAAAGTCGCTGTCGGACTCATGCTAGGCAAAAAGCTCCCCGAGTTAAGCCACTTAACGCTGGGTGTCGTCAACGGCACTCTCCCCGTGCCTAGTTTTTTCGTAAAAAGCCCCGTTTTCCCCTTTAATAAATTCCCCGGAGTAGACCCCGCCCTGGGACCCGAAATGCGATCCACCGGCGAAGTCATGGGAGTCGGAGAAAGCTTCGGCGAAGCGTTCGCAAAAGCCCAGCTAGCGGCCGGCACGCCGATTCCTGACAGTGGCGCCCTCTTCATCAGCGTCAACGACCGTGACAAACCCGGAGCCGTGCCTGTCGCTGCGCGCTTTCACGAGTTTGGCTTCGATCTATTTGCTACGCGTGGAACAGCTTCCGTGCTCAAGGCTGCGGGACTGCCTGTAAAAACGGTGTTCAAAGTGAACGAAGGGCGACCAAACGCGGTGGACTGGCTGAAGGCCGGCAAACTGAATTTAGTGATCTACACCACAACCGGCAGCCACTCTTTTCCCGACGAGCAAACGATCCGCCGCAACGCCGTGCTGTACCGGATCGCCTGCATCACCACCATGAGCGGAGCCCGCGCCACTGCCGAAGCGATAGCCTCCCGACGCCGCGACCCGGTTCGCGCCTGGAGCTTGCAGGAACTGCATGAAAGGCAAGCCGTTAGCGCGGGAAGCGCCTAGCGATGCCGCCGGAAAATTGTGTTTCTGGTGAACGGAATAAATTCCTGTACGGCAAACCATCCGGCATCTCCAAGCATAATGTACGCTCCACGTTCTAAACCATCGCCTACGCTGTTATTGCTCTTCGGTTGCCAGCTATTCGCCAGTTGACCGGCACCAAAAGCGCTAATGACGCGAGAATAAGCAAAAGTCGCGCTTCCATCGTCTTTTTTAGAAATCAAAGCTTGTTTTAAGACATTCTTAATTCGCGGACCAAAACCCTTTTCCGACGAAGGGAAATAGCGGGGGTCCTCATGCAAGGCGCTTTCCAGACCAAACGCAAACACCTGCCGCGATAAGGTAACGCCAAAGGCGGAACCATAGCGCGCTCCATAAGCATCCCACCCCTGACCCCATTCAGGCGGCGTGTTGTTCCACTGTGAAATCCCAGAGCTAATCACCGACCCCAAAAACCCGCGAAGGCCAAACTGCTGAACCACTCGCACACCAAACTTTTGGCCCGTGGTCAGTTGTTTAGCCGTTAACGTACTTTGCAAGACGCCCGGCTGCGGCGGTAACGTGGGCTGCGAAGGGTCTTGCGGGATTTTCTGCGCAAGGACAAAAGTGGAAAAACTAAGGGTGAGGCAAGCTACTCTTGCAAGTCTTTGAAGATTCACGTGCCTATTCGATGCTGGAGGAAGGCGCGAGGGTTTCAATTGGCTACAACGTCGGATCTTGAAATAATCGTATGCCAGCAATCCCCTTAGCGCCTGCTTCCATGCAATCGGCAGCGTTATCCCAATCAACGCCGCCCAGAGCAAATACTGGTTTGCCGAGACGACAGGCATCACGCAGAGCATCCAAGCCAACCCCCTTGCCCTTCGAAGGCGTATCGAAGACCGGCCCAAAGGTAACGAAATCAGACTGCGCCTGCTTTACTTCTTCAAGCGTGTGGCACGAGCGAAATACAAGCAAACGCCCAAGCGTTTGCGCCGGCGCATCTGACGGAAGATGAACCCCATCCGCACCAGTCGCTAAAGCAATATCCGCCCGCGAGTTAATCAGGATTTTAGGACGTAAGTGTTTCGGCAGTTCCGTGTCGCGGGTTTCCAGAACAGCAAGCGTAAACTCAAAAATCTCGCGAGCTGTGAGGTCCTTTTCGCGAATCTGAACAAAATCGACGCCCAAGTGCATCTGATCGCGAATAATCTCTAGGAGCGGACGAAAACCACCTACTGCCTTACGATCCGTAATGTAATAGCGCTTCAAAAGCTTACCCAATGAAGTGTACAGCAGCAAGCGGCAAAATGACATGTAGATGCTTGCTATTACGTATTTGTTCCCATTGAGCTTGGCTCACCGTAACAAAAAACTCGCCCTCGCATTGCACGCGAACGCCATGCGAAGAAGGGCCGCTGCCAACAATCGCCAATGTGAGCCGATTTAGCCTTTGCTCAGCAGCAACTGTGACGTCAGACTCGCGAATACACAGAAACCCGCGATCACCAATCAGATGTTCAGGCAGACAAGGCCCAAGGATTTCTTGACCGGCGACGCGCAACACGCTTGTATTCCGGCTCGGATCAAGCGCCGTAACCTCGGCAGGAAGCAGGCTATAAATACCAAAGCTGCGAGCAATCTCGACGCTGGCGGGCTTTGCCAATACAGCATCCCGAGCGCCAGCCTGTAGAATACGGCCGCCATCCATTAAACAAATAGAATCGCCTAGCTGAAGACATTCGTCTATCTGGTGAGTTACTAAAATGATCGGTATTTGCAACCGCTGACGCGTTTGTTTCAGCAACTCATAAAAAGTTTCACGCAGCCGAATATCCAAGCCGCGTGTCGGCTCATCGAGCAGCAGCAGGCGCGGCTCGCTCACCATGATCCGAGCAAGGGCCGCACGCTGTTTCTGCCCGCCTGATAACTGCGCTGGCTTCCGCGCCGCCAAGCTCGTGAGCTCAAAAGTCTCCAATAATTCACTCACCCGGCGATGGTTGTCAGGCGCGGCGAAAAGCAGATTGTCTCGGACGCTCATGTGCGGGAACAAAGCGTGATCCTGAAAGATGTAACCGCAACGGCGCTGCTGAGGAGAGCGGTTTACATTGGCCGCAGCGTCAAAATACAGCTCATCACTAACAAGAATGCGGCCCTTATCAGGACGGACAAATCCTGCCAGACAGTTCAGTGTCAGTGTTTTCCCCGAGCCGCTAGAGCCAAACAGAACTGTGATGCCAATATCAGCTTTCAAGTGAATATTCAGCTCAAAAGCCGCTGTTTCGCGAGTCGCCGGCAGGCGTTTTATTAGTCTTGCATTAATCCCCATTAAGCCGCGCTGCTCGGGCGAGTCGATCGTGACCAATAACCGCTGGGCCAGAGTAAAGCAAGAGCAGTCATTGAGATCACAGCGACAAAGATCCGGGCTAGACGCCCATTTCCCGATTCAACAGCATCATAAATAGCAACGGAAAGGGTCTGGGTTCGTCCAGGAATATTGCCCGCCACCATAATTGTTACGCCGAAGTCGCCGAGCGAGCGAGCAAAACTGAGCGTTCCTAACGAAAGGAGGCCGCGTCTCGCTAACGGCAGTGTGATACGCCAGAAAGTCCGCCATTCGGATGCGCCGAGACTGCGAGCAGCCCATTCGTAGCGGTAATCAACTCCTTCCAGCACTGTGCGGGCCGCTTTGATGTAAATGGGAGCAGAGTGGAGAAAAGCGGCGACCACGGCAGCCTGCCAGGTAAAAACCAGAGGCTGGCCAAATACCGTCTCATAAACTTTACCGAGCGGTGAGGCACGACCTACTAAAACTAGCAAATAATAACCGAGAACCGTGGGCGGAAGCACCAAGGGCAGGGTAATCGCTGAATCGATCAAATTCTTTCCACGGAACTCTTTGTGTGAAAGCAAATATGCCAGCCCTGTACCAAGGAAGAGAACAAGAATCGTGGAAAGCACGGCTACGCGCAAGCTGAGTAAGAGCGGAAACCAGTCAATGCGCGAAGAAATGTTCATTGCGAGTTTGAGCAAAACGATTATAGTGAAAAACTGTAGTTAACCCTTATCTTATGTCCGCACAAGTTTTGGCCATCCTTTGGGCTCAGTTCCGCATCTTCCGCAACCGCCTGCCTAGGACAAACGTAGGTTCCGTGCTGGCCGGGTTGGTGGGCCTGCTCTGGTACGGCATTTTCATCGGTGCCGGAATTTCCTTTTCCATGGCCATACCGGACATGCCGCTTGCAGAGTTGCGCAACTACGTGCCAATTGGCCTTTTAGGGATTTTTCTGTTCTGGCAAGTTGTTCCACTTTTCACGTTAAGCACCGGCTGGTCGCTTCAGTTAAACAAACTGCAGATTTATCCAGTCAGCAACAGCTCGTTTTTCGGTATTGAAGTACTACTGCGCATCACCACTGCGCCTGAAATGGTCTTTGTTACCCTGGGCGTCTTTGTCGGGCTGCTGCGTCATCCGGCCTTGTCGTTCTTCTCTCCACTTATCGTCCTGCTCTTTATTCCGCTGAACTTGTTTTTGTCGCTTGCCATCCGCGAATTGATTCTTCATTCGTTTGAACGCAACCGCTTTCGAGAGCTCTTTGCGATCCTCATCATCAGTATCAGTATTGTGCCGCAGATGCTGCTGCGTACAGGACTCGGCCGCAAAGCGACCCCTTATTTTCTTTCTGTTGCCCACAATCGGTTCACGCCCTGGCAGAACGTAGGCACGCTGAGTCTCGGAACATTCCCGCTGCTTCAGATTACTTGTTTACTCTGCTGGCTGGCGGCTTGCTACTGGTTAGCGCGCTGGTTGTTCATCCGCTCCATGAGCTTTGAAGATACGGTTCGCGCCGGATCTGCGGATACAACCGTTGCTGCTGAAAAAAAGCCTGGAGGAAAGCGCCTCAACAGCTTGGCTGACCTTCCTAACTGGCTGTTCAGTGATCCCCTGGCCGCTCTTGTGCAAAAGGAACTTCAATCACTTCTTCGGATGCCGCGCTTCCGAATCAGCTTTGGAATGGCGTGTATTTTCAGCGTATTGGTCTTTATTCCCCTGGCATGGAATAGCTTGAGTGAAGGCGGGAATACCTTTATGAGCAACAATTTCTTAGCAGTTGTTACCCTTTATGGCCTGCTCATGCTCAGCGATGTTTTGCTGCTGAACATTTTCGGCTTGGACCGCAGCGCCACACAAATCTACTTTGTTGCCCCGATCCCATTTGCAACAGCCATGAAGGCTAAAAACCTGGCAGCTATTCTTTTTTTGGCGATTCAATCCCTTGGCGTTCTCGCCGTCGTCGCGCTTGTCCGTATTCCCATCACTGGATTCAACGTAATCAGCGCGCTGATCGCTGCGGCTGTTGTGGGACTGTTCTTCATCTCAGCAGGAAATCTCAGTTCAATCACCATGGCGCGTCCCAGTGACCCGAAGCAAACTTTCAAAAAGCAATCTGGCGGCAAAATGCAGCTCTGGCTTTTATTGTGCAGCCTCGCCATGTTTGTCTTGCTGGGTTCAGCTTTTCTGGCTCAATGGGCTCTCGATAGCAATTGGGCATTGCTAGGAGTACTAGCGGTCGAATTTATGATCGGACTGATTGTTTATCGCGTTGCTCTCGATAGCGCTGTGGAACGAGGACTCCGCGACCGTGAAAAATTGATCGATGCACTTTCAAAAGGCAGCGCTCCCATCGGCCTCGGCATTTAAATGGTTATTATAAAGCTTTTTGAATCTCTCGCTCAATCGCAGCGCGCGTTGTCTCACGCGCCGCGTCATCTTTGTACTGTTGCCGCGGCCAGAAGAACCCGCGCAAACCATCGCGCCACCGCCGGGGCACGACGTGAATGTGCAAATGCGGCACGGTCTGGCTCACCCGGTTGTTTACCGCAATAAACGTGCCCTCGGCCTCCATGGCGGACTCTACCGCTCGCGCCAGCATTTGCGCTTTTCGCATCATGGAACCGGCCAGTTCGGGCGGTAGGTCAAGCAGCGTTTCATAATGTTCCAGCGGACTCAGGAGCACATGTCCCGGAAAGAGCGGATGACTATCCAGAAACGCAATGGCCTCTTCGTCCTGGTAGACAATATAAGCCGCCAGATTCTTCCCGGCAATCTTACAGAACAAGCATGGCGGAGCTTCCACGCCCAATATAGTAGCTTGAGGCCCAGGCCTCACTTGCCAATCGGAACTGGCTCAAACTCTCCTACCCGGCTTACTTCCAGACGAAGTTCTCCGTCAGCATCTACCTCGAATGCCTGCACGAATTTAGCTCCCCAAACTATCTCGTCGTACCGGTAAGAGTAGCGCGCATGTACGGTTTGTCCAAACGATTCGTCGAACGCTCGCAAGTTGATCATGATTTCAGCTTGCAGACGCTCTAAATCTTTAGCCGTCGCGTCATATAAGGGACTTTTCTCGTCGATCGGATGAACAATGGTCCAGGTCAGCGGAAAGAACAGTACCTGGCTTCTTTCCAGTTCTAACTCCTTAAACCGTCGTTGCAGCTTGCCGTCGCATTCCTCCACTGTCATTAACAGAAGTCTCGCTTCCACTTCGATCAGGTTGTTGGACCGCCGGTTGACAATACGAAACTGCAGGCTTGTGTCGTCCATATAGGGCGCTATTACCGCTGTCGGACTGAACCCAATTCGCACAGAAGGACGCGAGAACCGCCCAAATAGCAGTCCAGTCGCAATCGCAAAGCCCATCAGTCCGGTCAATGCTTCAACCGCTGTAATGGTATTGGCAACGGGCCCGCTCGGCCAAATGTTGCCGTAACCGACTGTTGTTAATGTATGGGCGCTGAAGAAAAAAGCATTCGTAAACCGGAGCGAAGCCGTGGATGCTTCCGCTCCTCTCAGATGCTCAACGCCGATAGCCACATACAAGAGCGCGAACAGCGTATTTGTGGCCACGAAAGCTAAAAAAACAATTCCGAAAAACTTGACCCACGACACGCTAGTCAGGTACAGGTAAGGGTGCGCATCGCGCCACGTGGCGCCGTCACGCCGAACGTTGAACCGCCCGTCTTTGTTAATTGCGCGTTTGAGCACGCCCTTATATTGCTGTGTGAGTCCCGGGTCGAAGCTCGGCTTTTGCATATTTCGAACGATACGTCCCTCCATTTCTGTTCTTCCCCTGTTACCCTGGCAAAGGGAGATTTATGTCACGTACAGAATCAACGATGCTTGCGCTTGGCACACCGGCTCCTGCTTTCGACCTGCCTGACGTTATGTCCGGTAAAAGGATTACGTTGCAGTCGTTTGAAGACAAGCGCGCTTTGCTCGTTATGTTTATCTGCCGACACTGCCCCTACGTAAAACATGTTCAATTCGAGCTGGCCCGGCTTGGAAACAATTATGCCGGTCAATCCCTAGGGATTGTGGCTATTTCCTCTAATGATGCTACCGCTTATCCGGATGATGCGCCTGATAGCCTGCGCGAAATGGCTTTAGAACTCGGCTTCAACTTCCCCTATTGCTATGACGAAACCCAAGAAGTGGCACGAGCATTTGACGCTGCTTGCACCCCTGACTTCTACCTGTTCGACGAAAACCGGCAGCTTGTTTATCGCGGTCAGCTTGACGACAGCCGCCCCCGTAATAACATCCCAATCTCTGGAAAGGATCTCCGCGGCGCTATCGATTCACTACTGAATGGTTATCCCATCGACCTGCGCCAGATACCAAGCCTCGGTTGCAATATAAAGTGGCGTCAGCAGTAGCTTGCCCTCTAACGCCTATGCTCCAGCCTCCTTTAATAGGCCTGCCCTACCTTGATGGCTTGAACTTAAAAAGAATGGAGTGCTCGCTCGGCACAGCTCTTCCGCTCAGCGTCGCCGGTTCAAATGTCCATTGTTTAGCGGCAAGAATCGCCGCGCCAGCTAAGCTCGGACTAATTTTCTTGGTCCCATCCGATAAGCGGGCGTCAGTAACATGACCTCTTTCATTGACTTTGACGATCACTTCTACCTGTCCTGTCATGGAGAGGATACTTTGAGCAAGCAGCGTGGTATTCGGCAGCACTTGCCGTAACGGACGTGGCGCCTGGTAGCTTCCAGGCACGGTTCTTTGGGGCTGGATGGCCGGAGCCGGTGTATTCACGGGTGGCACTGAGCTGGGCAAAGAGAGCGGGTTCTGTTTTTTGATGATGGGTGAAGGAACGTTATGAATTTCCGGAGGGGGCGTGCTCTGTGCCGTTTCTGTCGGATGTGTTGTAGCGCCCGGCGTCGAGTTGCTGGTCGTTGACGCCCTTGGTTCAACTTTTCCCGCCTGAACAGGCGCTGGTGGAACAACATCGAAAGCGACGTCTCCTTGGGTTTCTGCTTTCCGCTTGACCGGCACCTCTAAAGGCTGGTGTGACGGAGGTGCTGGTTGGGCATCTTGGACCTGCGTGAGCTGGCGCGATGTCGAGGGCGGATTTGCGACGGGACTCTCTACGGTTGCTCTACCGCTTCTCTGGGCGCTTGCCGCCGTTGAAGTTTGAGTTGAAATGCTCGAAGTTTGCCCGGTCTTTTTCCGGTCGCTCCCTCCGCTACTTGTCGGTCCTTGTGGCTCAATGGCATGGCTGACCGATGGGTTTGAGGCTGGTGCGCTCAGATCCAGAGTGCTTGGTGGCGCCGATTCGAGAACACGCATGCTTTCGCTGACTTTTCCGCCCTGGATGCCCTCTACTTCCAAGTGAAATGTGACGTCGTCCGAAGTCGGCCGGTAAAGCACCGAGCCGTTCGAGATTTGAGCCGCATTCAGGGTGACTTGGCGATGCTGCGTGCCGTCGTCTATCTGCAAAGTTCCGCTTTTTGCGTTGCGTATGGCCGGATGGTGCCGGTCCCAGCTTAATAGAATACGGTCACCTTGGCTTTCCAGCCGTAATCCCAATCCTGGCGTGGAGAAGAAGCCTTTCAAAAATCCGGGAACATGATCCCCGGAAGACAACCCGCGGCTATAAACCAAGCTAAACGTCAGACCTGCCGCTAGAGCAAATACCAGAGCGGACGAGACCCACGGTATTTTGCGTTTTCTGGACGTATCCGGAATGAGCGTTGGAACGTTCAGTGTCGCGCCTGTATGAATATTCTGAAGCGATGCCGCGTTTGTATTTGTCTGCTTGAGCACTGCGGCCGGCCCCGGTGTTTGGTTATTTTCCCTCTCACCCGGATGGAGCTGCCGGGGGGCGGCTGCCGCAGCTTGGCCCAACGGAACCGGTTCACGAAATGCGGTTGGTTCACCTGTTTTAGTTAGGGCTTGCTGGTTCAGACCTAACCATTCAAATGCTTTTCTCGTAGTGAACTGAATCGTACTCTTCCAGCCCGGGCCACCATTGCCTTCCTCTTCCGGACTGCCCACTTCATAGGCCCGCAGGAAAAAGTCATCCTGGATCTTCGCGCGCATGGTCACTTCTATCGGGCCGGCCAAAGTAGATCCGCGCGTTTGCCGTACCACACCCCATCGATGTCCCTCACTGGAAAGCACGCCGTTTACCGACCGGCAATACAATTCGATCGAAACGTCAGAACCTTCCTCCGGTTTCAGCACGAGCGCCAGATCACTCGGACGTTTAAAATACAAATCGTGGAATTGAATATCGCTCTGGAGCAAACCTCCACCTGCCCGGGCCGTATACCAACCCACTAATTCTAGAGGCGATATCTCCGCGTCTCCGCGCATAGCGGCTAACAATTTTTCGAATGCGCTATCCTGCCACGCGGAGCCGCTTTTTCCGCTTTCCGTAAATGATCGAAATGCTTGTACGACAACTGAATTTTCGTCCGAAGTCCCGAAGAGCAGGCCATGAATGTTCTCGTGAGAGGTATCCGCCCCTTGGGTGCGAGCCAGTAGTCGATTCACAAAGTGAGGAGACAACCTGACTGTAAAGGGAAGGCGACGCAAACTCGGGGCCGTCGAGCTCGGATTCATGGCACTCATAAGCGCATCGATCTCCTTATTCCTGATCGACTAATATCTATTATCTACTTTAATCCTGCGGCAAATCTTTTACAAAGTCTCGGGTACGGGAGTACTTACGCGCCTTCACTCTTCTCTCGCAAGCATTTCCAGGAAACTCAGCAGCTATTTTTATTCTGATAAGCGAGATGGTTGTCATATGCCGCAGTATAGTTCCGATTTGGTTAATATTTTGAAAAAGGCTCCCTTGTTTGCGGCGCTTGCCGACGCGGAACTACTCTCATTGGCAGTGTGCGCGCGCTGCCGGCAATATGCCCAGAACGAGTTGCTCTTCTCGGAAGGCGAGCCCTGCAAAGGCTTATATGTAGTTGCAACTGGTTTGGTCCGGATCTTTAAAGTTTCATCGAGCGGACGCGAACACGTGCTTTCGCTGGACGGCCCGGGTACCTCCTTAGCGGAACTGCCTGTATTTGATGGCGGCGTTTATCCTGCCTCCGCTGCGGCAACAAAGGATTCCGAGGTTATTTTTATTTCCCGAAGTGATTTTCGCTCGCTGTGTCTGGAGCGCCCGGAGGTGGCGCTTAAGCTTCTGGAGGTAGTAGGAGGGCGGCTCCGCCGCCTGATCGGCATTATTGAAGAACTCTCATTCACAACAGTGCGCCAGAGATTGATCCGTTATCTGCTGAGGCAAGCAAGAACAAGCGGGAAACAGGCCGGTCCGGCTCGTATTTTTACGATAGGCAGCAATTATCAAGCGATAGCCGCCGAAATTGGTACAGTTCGGGATCTTGTGTCTCGCACTCTGGCACGGTTGCAGGCACAGGGTTTGCTGACAGTTGAGGGCCGGGAAATTACAATTCATGATATTTGCCAACTTGAGAACGAGGAGATCCATTAAGCCAAATAGCATTTACTAAGCAATGACTAAAGTCTTTGCGAAAGGTCAAATGCCCTCCTTACAGTGAGGTTCATGGTTGCTAAAAACGGCGAAGTAGCCGAACCTCAACGCTCAGGAAGAAGAGATCTGCTTGTTCCGAAAGGATGGATTCAGGCCGTTGCGGTTGTGGTTCTATTCGGGTTCTTTGTATTGGGATTTCTGGCTTATCGTACCTATTCCGGCGAGGCGCCCATTCCGGCACGCGTTCTAGCGCCAAACGGAACGCCGCTATTTACTCGTCAGGACATTCTGGCAGGACAGCAAATATTTTTGCGTAACGGCCTGATGGAATACGGGTCGATTTTTGGCCATGGCGCATATCTTGGGCCGGATTTCACGGCTGATTACTTGCGCCGAGCTGCCATAAGCGTGGCAAACTCACATGGCGGGGACAAATCGGACGGAGCGAGAGCACAAACCGCTCTCGAATTTAAAACCAATCGCTACGATCCAAGTACCGGCACGCTGGTTTTCACGCCGGCCCAAGCGGCCGCTTATACCCAGCTCATTCCTTATTATCACCGCCTCTTCTCGGAACCGTCCACTCGCTATGGCCTTCGGCCCAGTGCCATTGCCGATCCCGTGCAAACAAAACAGCTCACCTCCTTCTTTAACTGGTCAGCCTGGACTGCCGCAGCGCTGCGGCCCGGACACAATTACTCCTATACCAATAACTGGCCGCCGGAACCGCTGGTAAACAACACCGTAACGGCGGACATGCTGGTCTGGAGCGTGCTTTCCCTTATCGCTTTACTGGGAGGCATCGGAGTATTATTCTTTGCTTTTGGCCGGTGGAATTTCCTCGGGTGGCATGGCCGGGAACACAAAACACTGACTTTCCGCGTACCGGGCGAAGTAGCTCTTACGCCTGCTCAGCGGGTAACTGCCTGGTTTTTCTTTGTCATGGCGGTTCTCTTCCTCGTTCAAACATTGGTCGGAGGCGCATCACAGCATTATCGCGCGGATCTTTCGAACTTCTTTGGAATTGACTTGGCTCGTATTTTGCCATTCAATCTGGCGCGAACCTGGCATCTTCAACTGGCTATTTTCTGGGTTGCCACATCCTATCTTGCCGCTGGCATCTTTCTGGCTCCCATGCTGAGTGGCCGCGAGCCCAAAATTCAAAAATGGCTCGCTCTGGGACTGCTAGGAGCGCTTGCAATTGTCGTGTTTGGCAGCCTCATAGGAGAGTTTGCTGGCATTCATGGCTCCATTCAAAAATATTGGAGCTGGTTTGGCAATCAGGGCTTCGAGTACCTCGACCTGGGCCGCTTCTGGCAGGCCCTGCTGACCATTGGCCTTGGCATTTGGGTGGTCATGCTCTTCATCGGCCTGCGCGGGCGTCTGCGGACGGAGCACAAAGGCAACATGCCTTGGCTCTTCTTTTTCTCCGCCTTATCCATACCGGCCTTCTACGCCGTTGGCCTGCTGGCTCGGCCAGAGGCTCACTTCACCACCACTGACTTCTGGCGTTTTTGGGTTGTTCATCTATGGGTGGAAGATTTCCTCGAGCTGTTTACCACCATCATGGTGGCGTGCATTTTTGTGCTCCTCGGCGTGATCGCTGAACGCGTTGCTCTCACCGTGGTTTATCTCGATATCGTGCTCTACTCCGCTGGAGGCGTGATCGGCACCATGCACCATCTCTACTTTTCGGGCACGCCCGCGGAACACATGGCCCTGGGCGCATTTTTCTCCGCCGCCGAGGTCATTCCCCTGACCTTTCTCACCGTGGAGGCCTGGAGTTTTCTGCAACTGGGGGCACGTCAGGAAGCTAAATCCCGCACCTCGTTTCCTCATTACTGGGCCGTGATGTTTCTGGTGTCGGTCGGGTTCTGGAACTTTCTAGGGGCGGGCATTTTTGGATTTCTGATTAATCTGCCCGTGGTTTCGTATTACGAGATTGGAACGGCCTTGACCACCAATCACGGCCATGCCGCCATGATGGGCGTCTATGGCATGCTGGCCGTCGGCTTGGCCCTGTTCTGCCTACGGTACATGATCCCGGAAAACCGTTGGCCCGAGCGCGCCGCGAAGATCAGTTTCTGGTGTTTGAACGCGGGGCTTGCCTGGATGGTTTTCGCCACTCTATTTCCGCTCGGAATTTTACAGCTGTATGAAGCTGTCAATCACGGCTATTTTGAAGCACGCACTTTGAAATTCATCGGCAACCCGGTGAACTCTTTTATTGAATGGTTGCGTTTTCCGGGTGACGCCGTGTTTATTATCGGCGGCGCGTTGCCTGTGCTGTATATCTGCTTCCTAGCGATCCGGCATATGGTGACACCAGTCACGCTGGAAGAGCCGGAAGCGATTCTCTTTACCGAAATCACGGAGCCCGAGCCTGCATCGGATCTGAAATGACCGGCAGTTTTCATTTCGAGCCTCTGCTGGCCATTGTCTATGCCGTATTCCTAATGTTGATTGCGGCAGTATTGGAAGGGCTGGCGAGGCACTCACATCGACGAGCTGATCAGTACCATACAGGCGGATTCCGCTTCCATCGCGACCGGGACGCCTGGGAATGTCCCGTTGGCATCGCCTTGATACGGGCCGAAATTGATCATGAGCAGAAAATCGTCCGGTACCGCGCGCCAGCTCACACCTGCAATAGCTGCCAGATCAAATCCCGCTGTACTCATTCCGATAAGGGACGCGAAATCGCAGTGTCAATCGATCCGTGGGCCAGTTCAGCATCTTTGTGCTTACAGCGCGGGATTTCCTCCGTTCTCCTTGCGCTCGCATCATTTATCACTATCCTTGAGCTTGTCCGGCACGGCCATAACGCCGAGCGCTGGGCATTGGGACTGCTTTTAATCGTTCTTCTGCGAAGGCTTGTGCAACTCGTAAAGCGAGTGTACGCACAACCATCCTCTCTGCCTGTTTTAAATGCCGGGCCACCCGCAAGGACATCTGGTCCAGCCTTCCCATCGAGAACTCGATGGACATTTTAGGGCCGAGTCCAAACGATCTCTGCAAAGCTATTTAAAGCATGGATATCTTAAAAATCAAAATTTT
>JBJMGL010000422.1:0-1534 GCA_045807985.1 Bryobacteraceae bacterium | reverse complement strand
TCCGCGCGCCTGAAGGTCTACTTCCCACAAGTGCTGAACTGGTTTGACGATATCGGAGCGGCGCCGGTTCTCGATTTGCTGGCTAGGTGGCCCAAACTGGAGCAGTTGCAAAAGGCGCAACGCAAGACACTGGAAACATTTCTTCGTCAGCATCGGCGCACTCCGGAAGAAGCGGCGGCCTGGGCAAGACAGGTGAGCGCGGCGGTCCCCGCTGTACAGGATGCGGTGCTGCTGGATTCCTATGTTCTGGAAGTGACCGCGCTGGTTGCGTTGCTGCAGCAGATGCAAACGAGCATTAAGAAGTTTGACACGGCCATCGCTGAAGCCAGTCGTCAGCATCCGTGTTGGGCGATCGCTCAATCGTTGCCCGGAGCTGGGCCGGTGATGGCACCACGCTTGTTGGCCGCCATGGGAAACGGCAAGCGTTACCAGAATGCTCATGAGATGCAGTGCGCTACTGGCATAGCGCCGGTAACTGTAGCAAGCGGCCGAACGCGAATCATTCAATTTCGGCGGGCCTGTCCAAAGTTTCTGCGACAAACCTTTCATGAATGGGCCCAGCATTCGATGAAGAGCTGCCGCTGGGCCAGAGTCTATTACGATCAGCTACGTACCATCGGCAAGCGCCATCATGCCGCGCTTCGCGCCTTGGCGTTCAAATGGCAACGGATTCTGTTCCGCTGCTGGAAAGATGGAGTTGTCTATGACGAATCAAGATACATCGCCAGCCTGAAGAAAAGGAACTCGCCTTTGAGTGCCTGGCTTCCCGAGTGAGCATGTGCAAAACACGTGGGACACCAGTAAGTCATCTGTGAAAAAGATGCCCTCCAGGGTCTTGACTTCCAAACTCAGAAGCCTACACATGAACTTGGCTAGCATGGTAACGTTCTCCTAGAAGCCGACCCGGAGCACTTTGACGATCCGATATGGCACAGGTGATATAAAACTCTCGATTGCTCATTGCTGGACAAGGACTTCCTGCGTCTTTCAGACCCGCGCGCGTTCCTAGCATTCTCTGCATGGTCGAAATCGAGCATTCTATTTCCCCGAGGAGCGCCTAGTCGTGCGGATATTCGTTGCGTACGCCTCAGAAGACCGCCAGATTGCAGAACAACTCTATTTCGTTTTGGCGGGAGCTGGGCATGACGTGTTCTTCGATAAAGCACGACTGCCGAGTGGCAGCGATTTTAACCAATGCATTTTTGCGGAGATAGGACGCTCCGACGTCCTCATTTTTTTGATCAGTCCATCCTCGCTAGAGAAGGGAAACTATGCTTTGACCGAACTTCGTTACGCTCAGGAAAAATGGGCTCACCCCAAAGGCCACGTACTACCCGTGGTCATACGCCCTGTCAGTTGGGACCGAATACCAAGCTACTTAACTGCCGTGAGCGTTATCGAACCGGAAGGCAACGTGCCGGCGGAAGTCGCACATGCAGTTCGGTCTCTGACATCCGGCGAGGCGTCTTTATCGGCAAGTGTCGTTGTTGGTACCACTAACATCGTGCGATTGAATTTAATACGTCAGGAGCGC
>JBJMGL010000421.1:0-8628 GCA_045807985.1 Bryobacteraceae bacterium | reverse complement strand
GTATTTCTGAGCAATGAGTTTCCGATGCCAAGCCAGCAACGTCTCGGGCGTGACGACCGTGGCTACCTCCGCCAGCAGCCTTCGTCCCAACCCTTTCGCTTTGGCCGCTCAACGACGATGGTCATCGTTGAATCGTAGCCGACGCTGCCCGAGTTGCTCCCGGAGCGCTAGGTTCTCCTCCCGCAGGTACTCAATCACCGGAGGTAAACCGGTGTGATACCAAATCGCCGTGCGAGTACAGATCTCAATCACACGATCCCCTTCGCCGTACCACCCTGGTATGAGCAAGCGTTGCCCAGGGGTGGATCGGAAAACAAGGGAACAAAGGTATTGAATTGAGGAGAGAGATGAACAACGGAGGCAAGGACAGCAGGCAGGACCACTTCCCAGGTCATCTTCACACTACTGTTCCCTCACCGAACGGCCAAGGTCGAGCTTAGGAAAGGGAGAGAGTATCGAAGTCGTGGCCGCTATCCTCGGCGATACTCCTGCTGTTGTTCGTCGGCATTACGAGAAGTGGACACCCGAGTTTCAGTTCCGCAAAGATGGAGCGACTCGGAAAATCGATAGCACAAATCTGGCACAGGCAGAAAAAGCAGTAATAGTATCTTGAGAAGAAATGGTTTAGTGTGGTGGCCAGGGACGGAATCGAACCGCCGACGCCAGCCTTTTCAGGGCTGCGCTCTACCGACTGAGCTACCTGGCCTTATAGGGCGGAAGTCTCAGTTTAGCAAATAGCCTTCCATTTTTTAGGTGTCGCCGGTCGCAACAGGTACGGGCAAGTGCTTTACCGTCTAAAGCCTGATATACTCCGCTTGACGGCATTAATTATGGATGAGCAGCGTTTAGGCGATGTGATTGACGATCACTGTATCAAGTGCCGCCGGATCACAAACCATTCTATTGTTTCTTTAGTGGAGGGGCAGGCCGCTAAGGTCCGCTGCCGCACTTGTTATCACGATCACGATTATCGTCACGAGCAGGCGCCGCCCTCGAAGAAAGAATTAAAAAGGGCTGAAGCGGAAGCGCAAGCTGCGCTGGCGGCAGCGAGCGGTGGCGTGGTTGGCAGCCCTGAACCGACAACCAAGCTGAAGAGCAAAAGCGAACACGCGTAACTCTCTGGTTAGCACTAGTCTGTTTTCTTTCAGATCTGTCGTCTTATACTGAGCGAACAGCATCTGTAATGAATCAGGCACTAAGCAAAGAGCGCGAAGAGCTTGCGGTTAAGATTATCCGTGTTTTGCGGAATCACGGTTTTCAAGCCTTTCTCGTAGGCGGGTGTGTGAGGGACCGCCTCCTTGGTGTTGTGCCCAAAGACTTCGATGTCAGCACGGATGCTCAGCCATCTCAGTTGCTACAGTTATTTCCTGACGCTCAAACCGTGGGCGCTCATTTCGGTGTTGTTCTCGTTCGGCGCGCCCATGCTGTACATGTGGAAGTTTCTACGTTCCGCAGCGAGGGAGTCTATACTGATGGCCGTCGGCCTGACGAAGTACACTTTGAAACTGATCCGGCACGGGATGCGCAACGCCGTGATTTTACGATCAACGGTTTATTCGAAGATCCAATCACTCAACACATCTATGACTACGTGGGAGGTGAAGCCGATCTCAAGGCGGGAGTGATTCGCGCTATTGGAAATCCGGAGCAGCGCTTTGCGGAAGACCATCTTCGATTGCTGCGCGCCGTGCGTTTCGCTGCTCGCCTGCGGTTCCAAATTGAGGAAAATACCTTTAGGGCTATTCAGAAGCTTGCGCACCAGATTTGCCGAATCTCGGCGGAACGAATTCGTGATGAACTAACGCGCATTCTGACGGAAGGCGGAGCGCGTTACGGCTTCGAGTTACTGGAACAAACAGGGTTGCTCTCTCACCTCCTTCCAGAAGTAAAGGCTTTTCAGGGCGTGCAGCAGCCTCCGCAGTACCATCCGGAAGGTGACGTCTGGACGCATGTTCTGATCATGTTGGAACATCTCCGTCAACCTTCCCCCACTTTAGCCTGGGCCGTGCTCCTTCATGATGTTGGCAAACCGCCGACGTTTCGTGTTGCTGATCGTATACGGTTTGATGGGCATGCAGAGGTGGGAGCCGGCATGGCAAAAAAACGACTCGTCCAACTAAGAGCTTCCAACGAAGAAACAGAGCAAGTGACTTCGCTTGTCGCCAATCACATGCGCTTCAAAGATGTCCGGCAGATGCGCGTGAGCACACTCAAGCGCTTCTTACGTCTGCCTCATTTTGAGGAGCATCTGGAACTGCATCGCCTGGATTGTCTGGCGAGTAATGGTTACACCGACGCATATGAGTTTGTAAAACAACAATGGGAGAACATGGAGGAGGATGAACTGCAACCTCCGCGCTTGTTGACAGGAAACGATTTGATCAAGGCAGGATACCAACCCGGCCCGCAATTTGGGCCAGCGCTGGAAGCGGTTGAGACTGCACAACTGGAAGGTGAAATCAGCACTCCTGGAGAGGCTTTAAACCTTGCCATTTCCATTCTCGAGAATGAAACCAAAATAAGGGAAGCAGTACTACAAGGAGTGCCCGAGTCGAAGAAAAGTGGCACTTCCGTGACTTAGCTGGCGTCCAATAACGGGGCGTCTTTTTATGTTGTTGCTCCATTGAAAAATTACAAGAATTATGCCGACTATTGACTTAGCCGCATCGAAATTACTCGGAGAATTGCAGATCGCGCGCGCCGAAAGTGACCGGCTATTTCGCATTCTCAAGCCGGAAATACTATATGAACGGCCCATCGCGGAGCGGCATCGCGTTATCTTTTACGTGGGTCATCTTGATGGTTTTGACTTCATTCAAATCTGCCGTGAAGGTCTCGGGTTAAAGTCGCAAAATCCGCAGCTGGATACGCTGTTTCAAGCAGGAATTGATCCGGATTCAGCGCACTTGCCACAGGACACGCCGGCCGACTGGCCGACAGTTCAGCGAGTCCGGGATTACGTTGCATGCTGCCGGAAGCAGGTGGATGCCTGCCTGGAACGGGCTCCGGAAGACGTGGTTTACATGGCGCTGGAGCATCGTCAAATGCACCTGGAAACGTTAGCCTACATGCTCCATAATTTCGAGCACCAGTATAAGAATGGGACGCAGTTTGGAGACACTGTTATCTCCGGTGAGGTTCCTGTAAATTGTTGGATCGAGATTCCAACCGGTGATGCCGCGCTCGGTAAGCCGCACGACGGCACGTTTGGCTGGGACAATGAGTATGATTTAATAACACGTGCTGTTCCGGCATTTCGGATTCAGCGCTACAGTATCACGAATGGTGAATATAAGAAATTTGTTGACGCTGGCGCTGAAATACCGCACTTCTGGTTACGGCGCGGGGCATCGATTTTCTACCGTGGCATGTTCGGCGACATTCCGTTACCGCTAGACTGGCCCGTGTATGTAAAACAATCGGAAGCAGAGGCTTATGCAAAATGGATTGGTAAAAGCTTGCCAACGGAGGAGCAGTTCCATCGTGCGGCTTATGGAACTTCAGACGGCAAACACCGCGAATTTCCGTGGGGCAGCGCCGAGCCGAATCACCAGTTCGGAAATTTCGACTTCAAGCGATGGGACCCGGAGCCGGTAACTGCAACACCTGCGGGCGATAGCGCCTTCGGCGTGAGCCAAATGGTGGGGAATGGCTGGCAATGGACCCGCACGCCATTTGGTCCATTACCAGGATTTAAGCCGCGCGCTACTTACCCCGGTTATTCAGCCAACTTTTTCGATGGTGAGCACTACGTTATGAAAGGGGGCTCGCCGCGCACGGCAGCGCGCTTGCTTCGGCGATCGTTCCGAAACTGGTTCCGGCGCGATTATCCCTACATGTACGCAACGTTCCGGTGCGTCGAAAACTAACGCTTTCCATGTCAACGCTTATTGGATCGGAGCTGTCGCGGTTTGCCCAAGATGTAGCGACGGGCTTTTCGGCGGCTGGTAACAAGAAAATAGCTCCACGATACTTTTATGATGATCTGGGCAGTTCCTTGTTTGAAGCGATCACTTTGCTTCCTGAGTATGGGCTGACGCGAGCAGACGAACGATTGCTGCGGGAGCATGCCGATGAAATTGCGCGTAAAGTCGGCAGGCTACGAATTGTTGCTGAACTAGGCAGCGGAAGCGGCAAAAAGACGCTGCCCATCTTAGGCTCGATCCTACAAAAAAACCCGCAGCTCGTGTATCGTCCTATCGACGTTTCAGCGGCGGCGCTGGCCGCTTGTGAGCGCGAAATCGGAAGCTTGTGCGAGGTGAAGCCGGTCTGCAACGATTGGCTGCAGGGTTTAGCTGAAGTTGCCAGGGAGCGTGAGGAAGATCTTCCGCTCTTGTTGCTGTTTCTTGGCAGCTCGATTGGCAATCTGGATCGCGAACTGATTCCTGACTTTTTTCGTGACTTACGGTCTCACCTGCGACCAGGAGATTTCTTCCTGCTAGGCGCGGATTTAGTGAAAGACATAGATATCATGATCGCCGCTTACGATGATCCGACTGGCGTGACAGCGGCGTTTAACCTCAACGTGCTTGGCCGCATGAACCGTGAGCTACAGGCTGATTTTGACCTGCGAGCCTTCGCGCACGAAGTACGCTGGAACAGCGAGAAGCGAAGAATTGAGATGCATCTGCTCTCTTGCCGCGACCAAAATGTCTTTGTCGGAACTTTGGATACTGGGTATCACTTCGATGCTGGCGAAACGATTTGGACAGAGTCCTCGCATAAATTCACGGGAGAAGAGCTGAATCAATTTGCCCGATGGAGCGGATTTGCACCGATCATTACTTGGGTGGACAAGGAATGGCCGTTTGCGGAGGCTCTATGGCGAGTAACCGGATAGCCTTCCAGCTTTCACTGCCTGCAGGCAGCCAGAGCCGTTCACCGCTTCGGTAAGTTTCAGCATATTCAGCGATGATATCCGCCTCTTCGGCCGTAATCTGAGACTGATAAAAGCTTGCGATCTGTCGTTTCTGCCTCACTGCGTTTTCTGTTTGCAAGATCCATGGCTCCAACTGAGTACCTGTTGCGCGTTGGACAGATTCGATGCGGGCCTGCAAATCGGCAGCCGGCGTCCAAGTGGCATATGGCAGCTCCTCATAAAATGCAGTATTCTGAGGGGGCAAGGAATCAACAGCCGCTTTGTGTATCGCTATATGGTCAACATGACTTCCCAAGCCGAGCGGCGCTATCGTCAAGCTATTGGCGCAATGCTGCTGAATGTATCGTGAAAGTTCGCGGAGTTCCTCCCGCGAAATTCTTTGGGCGCTTTGCTCCTGCGTAACTTGGCTGAAAGGAAGATCGAGCCGCAAAGGCGCATCTAGCAAAGCGAGTGAAGTGACTTCAATGCTGCTATGAATAAAGGCAAGCGCCCTTCTATCCTCGTCTTCACGCACAGCGGAAACTTCCTCGATTGTTTTTGCCAGCGAACGTGGCGCATACGCGCTTCGGGTAAAGAAATTCACCACCTGCAGTTTGACTGCAGCCGTGCCCCAAAAGGAAAGCGCCAGGCCGAGAGAAAAACTAGAGTCATCGCGATGCGGCGAAAGGATTGTGATCTTTTCCATTCGCCGCGCGCGTTTAAACTCCCAGAGCGGGTCGGACCGGAACGGAAAGACCCACTGCTGCTGTGGCAGCCGCTGCTTTGACTGTATTGACTGTAAAATCGGGCGCCGCCGCCATTTGTTTGCACAGCGTCAATGCCTGGGCAACAACCTGATCCATGTTGTAATAGCGGTAAGTTGCCAGCCGTCCAACGAAGTGAACATTAGGCGTAGCCGCCGCAAGCTCGGCATAACGTTTGTAAAGAGCGGCATTTTCCGGAGTCGGAACTGGATAATACGGATCACCTTCGGAGGCCGGATATTCGTACACAACACTAGTCCCGCGATGCGCTTGCCCTGTCAAGTGCTTAAACTCTGTTACGCGCGTATAGGCATGATCGTTCGGATAGTTGATGACTGCAACCGGCTGCAGAAACTCTTTCTTCAGCGTCTTATGTTCAAAGCGCAATGAGCGGTAGGGAAGTTCACCAAAGCGGAATCCAAAAAACTCGTCTACTGGCCCGGAGTACACAACTTCCTTAAACTTAGCTTTCTGGGCGACATCACGATAATCGCAGCCAAGTTCCACCGTGATGTTACGATGATCCAGCATGTTTTCAAACATGCGCGTATAGCCATGCTTAGGCATTGCCTGATAACGATCCGTGAAATAACGATCGTCGCGGTTGGTTCTTACAGGAATACGAGCCGTAACCAGCGCATCTAATTCGGAAGGATCTTTTCCCCACTGTTTGCGGGTGTAATTGCGAAAGAGTTTTTCATAAAGATCACGCCCCACTTTGCTGACAACGACATCCTCTGACGTGCGAACCGATGTGCGTGACTCAGCTTGCGAAGCAAAAAAAGCTTCTACTTCCGCTTCGGTTTTCAGCTTAAGCCCATAAAGAAGGTTTACTGTGTCCTGATTAATAGGCACAGGCACCAGCTTGCCGTCAACAGAAGCCAGCACGCGATGTTCATAAGAGCGCCAGGATGTGAAACGTGACAGATATTCAAATACCTGTTCGGAGTTGGTATGAAAGATATGCGGACCGTACCGATGAATCAATAAGCCTTCTTCATTAGGATGATCATAGGCATTACCCGCTATGTGTTTCCGGCGGTCAATAACCAGAACCTTCTTCCCTAATGACGCCATCCGCTCAGCCACGACAGAACCTGCGAAGCCAGCACCTGCAATTAAATAATCAAACATTTTGTACGCCTTCCGCTAATAAATCGACGCTCATCGTTGTCCGATGCGTATCTAGTGAGTTACCTAGCAATAACCTGCTTTCAATCAACTGCTCCATTTCCCTAGCGGTCTTGTCCCACGAGGACTGCGCGAGGAACTGATCCGCACGCTCCTGAAATTCGGGAGTCGATCCCTCTGCTAAAAGCTTTTCGCCCGCTTCCACAAACTGTTCCGCATTTTCAGCGATACTCACAAGGCCTAACTGTCCATAAGGAGTAACTACATCCCGTATCGGCGTCGAGATAACACGTAAACCAGCCGCCAAGTATTCAGGCGTCTTTGTAGGGCTTATAAAACGCGTAGAGTCATTTAACGCGAAAGGAAGCATGCCGATATTCCAGCCAGATAGATAGGCCGGTAAATCCGCATACGATTTCATCCCCAGAAAGTGAATATTTGGCGCTTTGGGCAGAGACGCCGCATCGATCTTTACTACCGGGCCTAAAAGCACAAACTGCCAGTCAGGACGTTGTTGCGCGATCTGCCTCAGCAGTTCAATATTCATGCGCTCATCGACAACGCCCGCAAAGCCAAACCGGGGCTTCCTGATAGGCTTCTGATCCGCCGGTTCTTCCTGTACCTGCCGTGCGCGCCCGAAGTGCGACGTGTCAACGCTGCTCGGAAACAAATAGACCGACTCATGTTGTTTGCACTTGCTATCAAAGAGACTTCTTCCGCCCGTAAATACTAACTGCGCTTGCCGGAAGAGTGCCTGTTCGTTGTTTCTCATGGAAAGGGGCGCGCCCGAAAAAGCGGACAACTCATCCATGCAGTCATAGACTGTTAATTTCGGATCGAGCGCACTGGTAAATTCCATTGCTGTCGGCGTGTAATACCAGGCAATGTAGTTGCGGATATCATTCTCGTCTAAAAGAGAGTTCAACAAATCCCGCTGCAGCGAGTTAATCTGAGCTTGATCTAATCCGCGCGGGAGAACTGGGGCACACACGTGAACACCGGTTTGAGGGCACACCTGCGCTTTCATGCGCGGCTCGGCATTTTCTTCAAAAACAGGTTCTTCAAAAAAGAAGACTCGACGGCTTCTACCAAACCTGCTCATCAGGTGCTGAGGTCTTTGAAACACGAAGCCCCACCGAAGATGGGACAAACAGATCAGATCGATGTCGTTGAAGTTCATAGGTTGAAATATGGCTGCTTTGCCGCAGCCGCTCTTGTTGACGAAAAATAGCATCCGCCAAAGGTTGATGAATTTCACGGTGGCCGGATGAGTCAGCGTAGTCGAAAAGGCCGTTACAGCAGTGTCGGTCATCCACCCAACCAGGGTGATTAAGAATCGGGTACAAACAGATGCCGTGTACAGGAATACCTATGCCTCGCGCTGTTTCAACTTCGCTACACACATAGTTGAACCAGTCTGCTCGCGCATCGTTTTCGGTTCCAGTTTCAGAGACAAAAATAGGACGTCGGTAGCGTTCCCAAACTTCGTGTAGAATTCGATGAAACGGACGGTAACGAGGGTCAGAGCGAGTCAGCGTTTCAGCATAATTCACCCATTCATTCCGGTCGTAAAAATTGGTTCCAATGATGTCTAAATATTCCGGCCGCCCGCCGAGCTCAGGATCTGCTCTGCCGGAAAGCATGTCCCAGGCTTCAAATTGCGCCAGGCGATAATTTTCTGCTGCTACATCGTCGTCCGGTATCTTTGGATTTCCGACAATGTGGATCACAGGCTCAGGAGAAATCAGCCGAGCACCGGGAAGCTCATTCAGCAAAATGTCACTAGCAACAATCGCGGCTCGCACCAAGATGCGTTTCAATTCGCCGCCACGGTTCTGGGCATGTGGAAAAACATTGGCCACATCACCGCCTACC
>JBJMGL010000420.1:0-3264 GCA_045807985.1 Bryobacteraceae bacterium | reverse complement strand
GCTGGTTTTGATCCCGGTCTTTCCAATCGTCACCGTGTCTGACGCGCTGAATTTCTGTGGCAAAGGAGCGAAGATGCCGGAATGCAATTTGCTGTGAAGCCAAATGCCGCCTGAACCGTAGGCTGCGGACTTCAGGAACTCTCTCCGCTTCATAGCGCACCTCGCATAGGAGTTTAGACGCAGGCCGTTGCCCTTGGGTACACGCAGACCTTTCCCGAAAAAATAATTTCGGCAACTTTCAAATTAACTTGCAATATGCAAGTGATATTTGCTAAGGTCTCAATCATTGGAAAGCAGTAGTTCAAAGCGTCGCTCCGGGTGTCCGGTGAGCATTGCGCTCGAACGCTTCGGAGACCGCTGGTCGTTGCTCATTATTCGTGATCTGATGGTGCGCGGATTTCATACCTTCAAGCAGTTCCAGGAATCGGGCGAAGGCATTGCCAGCAATGTGCTTACCGATCGCCTGCGGCGCCTGAAAAAATGGGGCATAATTTCCGCGGAAACTGAAACCGGCGATGCAAGGCGAGTAAATTATCGTCTGACCGAAAAAGGCATTGACCTTGCGCCCGTAATGCTCGAATTGCTGATCTGGGGATCTCGCCACGAAGCAGCAGGACTTCCGTGTGCCGTGACTGAGAACATGGCTAAAAATCGTGAGCAGGTGCTGAAGGAAGTCCGCCGGCGATGGCAGAATCGAGACCGAACTCCGGTTTTGCCTGCCTACAGCCCTGGTAATTTTTTCTCAGGAAATAAGCGAACCAAAGGCGCGCGCATTCCGTCCAATCCATAGTTTCAACAAATACGACCAGACAGTCCGAAGGAGCACACTAAAGGGGGAGTGCGAGTCAGCGTTCAGGTTCTACGAAAAAGGTGGATGCTGAAACTGCGAAAAGCCAGCCCCTTAGACAAGCGTTCCATATCTGGAGTAATAAAGGCGGACCCGAATTTCCCAAAATTAACAAATAATGCAGGTCTTCGGGTTGTCGCAACCTTAAACGCAATCCTGATAGTGCCGAGACACTTTTTACTCACGAACGTAAAACACCCGGAAACAGTTTTAAAACGAACAAAACACAAGAAGGAGAAAAACGATCATGGCAAATCCTACCCACGAACAAGCAAAACTCCATTTGCAGGTTTTCGAAGAGCGGCGCGAACCTCGTCTACGGCAGGCGCGGGAGTGGTTCTTCAAGAACTATCACGTAACCAGCGTAGATGACGCGATGCGGATCGCCGCGCCTGGAACTGAAAACGGCGCCCTGGCAATGATGGTCATCAGCTATTGGGAACAGACCTGCGCTCTGCTGAATTACGGTTTGCTGCACGAAGACCTGTTCTTCGAAACCACCGGTGAATTTTTCGGAGTTTGGGAGTTCGTGAAAGCGACCGTCCCTCAAAGCCGTCAACTGTTCAAGTCAAACACTTATCTTTCGCACCTTGAGAAGGCTGCCCAGCGCTTCGAGGCCTGGAGCGAAAAGCGTTCTCCCGGACACGTCGCTGCCATGCGCGAGTTCATGAGCAAAATGCGTACGCAATCAGCCAAAGCGGCGTAAAGTCCAGAATTTCCCACCCTTCGACTTTTTCGAAGGGTGGGTTTTTTTGTACAGGAGCAATCATGTTAGAAGCCAGCAAAGCGTTTAGCAGTTATTCCGTGAACGACATAGAAAAAGCGAAACAGTTTTACGGCAATACTCTCGGGCTGCAGGTTTCTGGCGGCCCGGAGGGCACCATCCGGGTGAGCGAGGCCAGGGTGCTGATCTATCCGAAGCCCTCGCACCAGGCCGCCAACTTCACGGTCCTGAATTTTCCTGTCGAGAATATTGAGAACGCAGTCGATGAGCTGAGCAAGCGCGGCGTGCGTTTTGAAAAATACAACCAGCCTGAATTGAAGACGGACGACCGCGGTATTTTCCGTGGTCGCGGGCCGGTGATTGCGTGGTTTAAAGATCCGGCTGGTAATATTTTGTCGGTGTTGGAACAAAAATAAAACAGCCACAGCTGTGGCCAAAAACTCTGCAAGGAGCCAGATATATGTCTTCTGTCCGCGTTCTTGTTGGTACCCGGAAAGGCGCATTCATCCTCACCTCCGACGGCAAGCGGGAGAAATGGGAGGTCTCTGGTCCGCACTTTGCCGGATGGGAGATGTATCACCTGAAAGGCTCGCCGTCCGATCCGAATCGTATTTACGCTTCGCAAACCAGCGGGTGGTTTGGCCAGATTGTTCAGCGCTCGGATGATGGAGGGAAAACCTGGCATCAGCCGGGGACGCCCGCGGGGCAGCCGCCCGAGCCGGGACCGCCGAAATCGGCCAGTAATAAATTTGCTTATGACGCGGCGGCAGCGCCGCTGACCACGCACCAGTGGTATGACGGCACCCAGCATCCCTGGGAGTTCAAGCGGGTGTGGCATCTGGAGCCATCGCTTACCGATTCGGACACGGTTTACGCGGGAGTGGAAGACGCGGCGATTTTCCGCTCGACCGATGGCGGCGAGAACTGGCAGGAACTTCCCGGACTGCGCGGACATGGTACCGGGCCGAAGTGGCAGCCAGGCGCGGGCGGCATGTGCCTGCACACCATCATTCTTGATCCCAGCAATCCTAAGCGGATGTGGATTGCGATTTCCGCGGCAGGCGCATTCCGCACCGACGATGGCGGCAAGAGCTGGAAGCCGATCAACCGCGGGTTGAAGTCGCAATACATTCCCGATCCGAATGCAGAAATTGGACACTGCGTGCACCACATCGCTATGAACCCGAAGCGGCCGGGCGTGCTCTTCATGCAGAAGCACTGGGATGTCATGCGCTCCGACGACGCGGGTGATAACTGGAAAGAAGTCAGCGGAAACCTGCCCACGGATTTCGGGTTCGTCATCGACGTGCATGCGCACGAACCGGAGACCATTTACGTTCTGCCGATCAAAAGCGACTCCGAGCATTTCGTTCACGAAGGCAAGCTGCGCGTTTTTCGCAGCAAGAGCGGAGGGAACGAGTGGGAGCCGCTGACCAAAGGCCTTCCACAAAAGGATTGCTATGTGAACGTGCTGCGCGATGCCATGGCAGTGGATTCGCTCGACAAATGCGGAATTTATTTTGGGACCACGGGCGGCCAGGTGTACGCATCGGCCGACGCGGGCGACAGCTGGAACCCGATTGTGCGCGATCTGCCGGCGGTGCTTTCGGTCGAGGTGCAGACGCTGAAATGAGTCGGCAGGGCAACCCTTCCCCGCATCTTTTGGAGTGAGGAGTTTACGGCGGCAATCGGG
>JBJMGL010000419.1:0-3339 GCA_045807985.1 Bryobacteraceae bacterium | reverse complement strand
GGTTGTTCTATGCTGCCGGTCATCACGAACTGGGATCGGTCTTCGACGATGTGTCGATATGGCTCTGCCGCTTGTGACAATCCGCTCTACCTGGTCGTTGCGGCGGGGCGTGCCGTAGTCTGGGAGCGTTGGTGAGCGTGCGATAAACGCACCTCGCGGACAAAAGAGTTACCGCTCCTCATCCGGATGCACACACTTGCCGTGATCTCGCTTCAGTCTTTCTGAAGCTGTCGCTGCTTCCGCAGGGAATTGCGCCTTACAATTCTCGCCTTCGCAATGCGGACCGCCTCTGCTCTGGTTGATTGTTTTTTTGGTGCCGCCTTTGGTGTCCATACTGGCGAACGCGGTAGCACCTGTGAATAAGGCACAAAACCGGAACGAAAATTTGCTTCGTTTTAGCGAATCGTGTCTAATCTCAGGTTGAGTTGGCAAACCGCCCCTCGGAAGGGGGCGGCTGCCGATCCCGCATCAATCAGCAGGGGCTGATCGCGGGCAATACGTTCGGTGAGAGTTAGAGTTTAGACTCTGGTTCATATTCGTCAAGATCAGCCCCGCATTAAAGGAGCCTATTATGGCATCCGGTCAAATTGCTCTCGTTCGAGAGCAAGGGGTTAACTTTGGCGTTGTTTGCGTATCCGATCACGTTGTCGATAATCCTAGTGAACGTGAACAGCAGATGCGCATATGGGCGATGAAGCTTAGGCTTCCTGTCGCGCTTTTGGGGTCAACCTGCAAGCGTTCCTATGGCCGCCGCGACATCGTCGCATGGTTGGAGAACATTGACGTCAACAGACTTCCGTGGCGTCAGGTTACAATCTAACCCAGCAACAACGGCGAGCGCACCGACCAACACCGTAAGAGCGGCGGTGCGCTCGCTTCTTTTCGTTGGCGCCAAAACTCTCGGATGCTGGGTCAAAGTCTAGGACCGTTTCGGATGCATCTGTGATGGTGACGCGCATTATGCTCACTTCGTTTTCTTTGCGGGCTTTTTTGCTTCTTTCGCCGCCTACTTCACCTTCGGCTTTTCCTTCAGCGGCTTGTGACCAGCAATCCTCGCACCGCGCAGGGCAGCCTCAAAGCGAGCCTTAGCTTCTTCGCCGCTGTATTCATCCTTGATCTTGGGAGATCGCGCCATGTCTGAAAAACCTCGCGGAGTTACCAGGCAAGAGGTTGAGACCTTCATTCATTTACATAAACTTTCAGCCAAAGGCCATGCTGGTCAGGCACTCCTAACCGCCGCCATTTTGGATCAAGAGCTAATGGCAGCAATCCTTAAGAAGATGAGGCCACTTTCAAAGGCCAAACAGGAGCGGCTCTTTACGGCGCTTGGAGCGCCATTAGCGGAGTTCGCGAACAAAATAGAAATGGCTTACGCGCTAGATCAAATCGATGATGATACCCGTGCCAAGCTGCGAATGATCAAGGATATCCGCAACAAGTTTGCCCATTTACCGAAAGAGTGCACGTTCTGGACCCGCGAAATATCAGCGTTCATCGCAAAGTTCAAATGCACCGAGAAGGCAACAAATCCTCAGATATTCGGTCTGATGGCCGAGGCTTGCTTCAATCACCTTGCCGAGAGGTCGGCGGAGAGCGCCGTGCCAACACCATCGCCCGGTACAGAGCAATAACGGTATCCTCCTCGTTGCAGCGATTGGGATTCCACATCAATAGCTGCAAAAGCCCCACCTCAAGCATCTCAGGCGTGACTTCGATCTCATCTCCGGGCGCGCCAGCTTCCGGCGCGGTATCGCTGCAAGAAGCAGCCATTGACTATATTTCGTCCGGATAATTGGGACGATTTGCCTAGCGGCGCGTAGCGCGATTTGATGGGCGCGATAGCGCGGCTGGTTATGGATGCACGAGAGCGGCACGTATGTGAAGTTCACGCAGGCCGGCGCCGAGTCGCTCGCTTAACGTTGGAGCGCAGTTTGACCGACCGAACCAGAGCCCGCGACTACTTCGCCGAATACCATGCCGCCGTCGCGGCATACGGGAGAGAAATCGAAAAGGCCTTCGGCTTTGCCTTCATGTCCGAGCATGATCGAAGGGGAAAGGATGCGGCGCCGGGCTCTGCGCTCCGACAGGCTTACGACGCCATGGCCGAGGCAAGGAGAGAACGGGCACCCGCCCGGAACATGGATCGGATAACGAAAATCGCCGGTTTTCGGCGGCTATTCCAAGGCGCGGTTGCTCAACGAAGACGTGGAAAATCCGTGGAATTTGATCCTGGTCTGTTTCACCAGCGTTGCAGTTCCCCGATCCACAGCTTCCAGCGTGACGGGTTGGCTTTTGTCTTGCAGTTTCGACGGCTGGTAGATACTCCGCCGTCCTGAAGCTCCCCAAAAGCGCAGAAGAACCAAGGCTTAGATAGCGACCTAGGAGTAGACTTGAATGTCGAGCCTCTCGCACGCGGTGGGGTTCCTGCAAGCAGCCTACACGATCGTGTTGGGGCTGGCGCTTACCGAAGGCTTCAAGCAATTTGTGCCTGACCGTGACGAGGAGATTGATTGGGATCGTTTTTGGCCCCTATTTGGTTTTGTTTTCCTCATTTTTCCGTTCTTCCACGGAATGAGTCGCTACCTTTACACGACCTACCTTTTGCCCAAGATACCGCCGAACAGCTTCGCTGGTTTCTTGATGTTCGACGGCGTCGCCTTCCTGCTGATGTCGATAAGTTTTTTTGCTATCTCAAGATCATTCGCAGCGCATCGGTGGCGTCGATACTACGGTGCACTCACCTTTCTCCTGATTGTCGACTCCATGTGGATTTGCGTGGCCGTTTACCGCGGTGCCGACGTCAGCATTTGGCTGTGGCTCAATGCCGTTTTGGCGGTTGTGATGGTTCGCGCTTACCTGTGGTTTAGATGCGACCCGACTTCCTTGTGGCCAGTCCGGATTTGCGCTGCAACCATCTGTTTAACTACCATCGCAAGCTATATTCTGATGAAGGACTTCTATTTCACGTGATCCGCAGGAGCATATTTTCTTGCGCTGCGGACAATACCGTCGTTGGGTTCTGACTCCTATCCTTTGGAGCAGAAAGTCCCTGCGGGATTTCGTCGTCGATTAGACTCCCGTTGTCATGATCAGGGGTCTATCCTGCATGTATTGCTCTCGAAAAGTTCCAGTTGCAGGTAAATCGGGAGGATCTCATGGATCAAATAACGCGGTGCACGAAATGCGGAAAACGAATGGTCCCGGTTGTCACCATCTCCGGCCGCACCGAGCTCCAATGTATAAGTTGTGACGACCCAGCGGTGAAATGGGCTCAAAGTCCGCTTACAGCCCCTGACAAGCCAATCGTAGTAGAGCGCGTTTGAACCGCGTCGCGATATC
>JBJMGL010000418.1:0-3060 GCA_045807985.1 Bryobacteraceae bacterium | reverse complement strand
CCGGCGTTGCCAGTTCCAGGCCATTGGTCATCGAGACGGGTTAGGGCACGATCGTAAAAGCGGAGTGCCCGGTCAGCGAGAGTGCGCCGACGCATGACCCGCGAGTGCCAGGCAGCTAAAGCGATAAAGGCCAGTAGCGGGAGGAACAGCAGCCAGACCGGGACGAGGTGCGGACCAAAGGCGAAATAGGCGAGTACGGCTTCGGTAATGCCAAGGAGTAAACGCCAGTTACCGATACGGATGAAAAGGCGTTCGGCAAGGTTCCGTTCGGCCTGCCACCGATTTCGTCGTAATTCGTATTCTTCACGGGGATTCACTGTTCACAGCATAGAGGGAAAGAGAAGCGGCAACTTGTAAACTGTATCCGGTACGGCACTGCAATGGAAATACACGCGCCACAAGGCCCTATCCTGTCCCTAAAGGAATTCTTTGTTCATATAGGGATCGTAACTATTGGTATCCTGATCGCTTTATCGCTCGAAGGACTGCTGGAATGGCGTCATCATCGAGAACTGGTGGAGGAGGCAAGAGCAAATATCGCCAGCGAGATTCAAGATAACAGGAAAGAGCTGGACTACTTTGTAAAAAATGCTCCTCAAACACAGAAGGATTATGAGCAAGCTTTGCAGTTAGTTGGAAAGGTCCTAGCGCATCGTGACTTGGGTGCCCATTCTTCTCTGCACTTGGTGGCTAATTTAGCGGAACTCAACAGTACAAGTTGGGCTACGGCCCAAGCAGTCGGTGCATTAAATTTTATGGAGTACGGTGAGGTGAAAAGGTATGCGCGCGTTTACCAGCTTCAGGAAGAATTCCTGCGATTGCAGCAGAAGAACCTTGACACCGTGACTTCGGCATTAGCAGTGTTTGCTGAAAATAAAAGTCCTGCAGAACTGCCGGAGGCCGACTTGCGGAAAGGGGCAAGATTCTCGACAGCCTATCCTCCATCACGATACAGCAGCAAATTGGTCAGGCGCTTATGAAGCGATACGGCGAAGTTTCGGGTAAGTAGGTGGATGTGCCCCGGAACAAAGAGGCTTGTAAACTGGGCTTATGGCCGAAATAAACGGTGATCGGGATACGCGGCTTGACCGCATTGAACGGGCTTTGGAGCTTTTCATTGCCGATCACGAGCAGTTCCGGGCGGACCATAAGCAACTACTCATCGCCCAAGTATTGCAGAAAGAAGCCATTGAAGAACTCTACAAAGTCACAAAAGAACACACGGCAGATCGAACAGCTTCGTGCAGATGGGTCGGAAACTGACAGGCGAATTAGAGATCTTGTGTCCGCGATTGGGAATTCATCCGGCGCACACAGCCTGACCAGAGATCATAAATCATGCTCCTAAGCAGCCCTCTCCCGTACGAAAAGGATGAAGTCCAAGGACGGCGGTGTTTTACCTAATGCCCGGATGAAACCGGAGATCTGGCCTCGATGATGAGTGGAGTGGTTAACGACGTGCAAGAGAATCTGCCATAAAGGTTGCGCCCACTGGCGGCCTTGCAGGTCCAGGTATTCCATGACTTGATCCGGCGCTTCGGGCGGTAGCTGGCTTACCCAAATCTTCCAGTTGTTTTGTGCCTCCGTCCATTTCGGAAGCAGAGTTTCCAACTGATTGTCTGCTGTCGTGCGGTTCTGAGTGGCCGCTACACCTTCCTGCATCCGCGCCAACCAGTTTTTCTCAGCCACATATAGGTGCGCCAATGTTCCCAGGATGGTCTTGTCGGCAGTGCCAAAGTCATGAGTAAGTTCTTCCGGCGACATGCTGGACACGGCAGTTAGCAAACGGCGGCTTGCCCAGACGTTGTAATTAATATGCTGCTGTAGTGCTTCGGGCGATATGGTCATTGATCTAGTTTCGCTTGCGCTTGGCCTTGAACTCAAATGCTGCCAGGATAGCGAAGCCAGCGGAAATGATCAGGCGAACGCCAATGAGCCAGAGTTTCTCGCCGGTGATCGCACGGCTGATGGCGAGTAACAGGAAGGCAACCGAGATAGCAGAGTACCACCAAGCTGTCCAGCGGAACCTAGAAAACTCCATGCCCCATTAGCGCACGGCGGATATGGTTTCAATCGGCATACTCCATTTTGTTCTGAGCGTCCCGGACCATGACGCTGGATGTCGGTTCAGCCAGTTTGACGTGCATGGTTGAGCCATCCTCAAATTGCAGTACCAAGTCCGTATCCGATTGCTGGACCGCTTGCACCTTCCGATCCTTAATCACATTCGTCAGCTTGTGATTGGGAGCCATAGTTATCTGTAACTTTTTCCTTCGTGACGAGCTTGCGACTTTCCATTTTGTGCTGTTAATGGTGCGTCGGTATGGAAATAAGTCTTGTAAGCGTCGATCCAGTTTGTGGAAATCGCCTTCTGCGCCGTTTCCATGCTGATGGTTCCGTCGCAGACCAGCGAATGAAGCCGATTTTCCAGAGCGTCTTTCACGTGAGCATTCCAATAGATGTTGTAAGACTCCGGCCATAGGTTACGAATGCTGTTCGCGCCGCCGAGTTCGAGAGAAATCAGGTGGTCCACTTCGTACATGCGAGGAACGTACTCAACGTTGTACTCCGCATAAACCTGGCGTTTGACCGATACCGGAACGTCGCGGACTTTCTTCGAGTATCCCGGTGTACAGATGTCGTCTTTCGTCACATCCAGCGTTGCGCCCGGCGTGAGCTTTGTGTCAGGGAGAGAGCCTGCTTCCAATGGCTTCTTCGCTTTTACTGGTTCCCTGCTTTCCGCTGGTTTGTTTCTTTCTACAGGCTGCTTACGGCAGCCCGCCAGAACCAAAAGTAAAGAGAAAAGGATAGCGATGCGCATAATGAGTTAACCTTGCGGCACACCGGCTTTGCGGAAGACCGCCAGAGAACTTTCAAGACCCTGGCGCGCCGCTTCTTCAGGCGGTTTGCCTTTCATGCGGCCGAAGACTTCCACGCTGAGGGCGTCGGTGTAGCCGATTTTCTGCAGGGCCTGGAGAAAGCCGGTCAGATTGATCACGCCTTCACCGGGGAGAAGACGCTGGTTGTCGCGGATCTGCTCGGGCGGCAGGTTCGGGGCGT
>JBJMGL010000417.1:0-5469 GCA_045807985.1 Bryobacteraceae bacterium | reverse complement strand
GGGTCCATCGAGGCTTGCCAGAGCACGTTGATGTCCCCCACGGATTGCGATGGCGACCAGTTCCTCGCCATGTCCCTTTAGACGATTGAACACGAGCTGAGAATTGTCTGTTGACCACGCAAACACGGCCCGCCACTGCTGATCCGGCAGTCGTACCGGAAGCGTCCGAATACGCGATGCGCGTAGATCATAGATCGCGATATTCGACTCCGGGTCACGAAACGCCAGCCATCGGCCATCCCTAAACACAGCCCACCTGTCGTCGAGGTCGCTGGGTTTCGGCCCGACCCACACTCGGCGATTGGTCGGCGAGGGCAGAGCAGCTCCGGCCGGAGACGTACCGAAGACGAGGAGGGCCAGTATGAGTAGTGCGCGTGTTCGCCTCATCACGCCTGCGCGAATACGCAAATCGTATCCCGGGACCATAACGTGGGCAACATGGGTGCTCTTTTCGGGAAGTCCTCGCTCGGGAGGCGCGACGTCCTGGAGCGGATTGCCACTCGGAAGCAATCCAAGTTCACGTAGTCGCCATATCGGACTCTGGCTGGCGGTGATTCCCCGGCCGCTTCGCCCGGCCCGATCAGGCGAGTGGTGGTGTTCACAAAACCCTGCTTTCCCTGGTTCAGCGTAAACGCATGAAAACGATGAACGGAGTCCGGCAAATTTCTCCTGTTCACAAAACTACAGTTTAGTGAACAGATGAAAGATTAAGACGTCAGTGACGATTTCACCAACATCCTTACCTGTACTCATATAGCTTTGATAATCAATTCCTGTGCCGTGGACTTTAATTTTCTGCACATTACACCCGCCTAAAATCAAAATGTGCCCCACTATTGCACTTTGATTCCAGGAGACGGCATCGGCCCCGAAGTAGCTCAAGCGGCAGTTCGCGCCGTGGACGCTACCGGCATCGACATTTGTTGGCGTCGTGCTGAGCTGAATGAAGCCATCATTCTGGAAGCCGGGAAAACTCTTCCTAAGTATTTGCTCGATTCGCTGAATGAAACCCACGTGGGCTTGAAAGGACCAGTGACCACGCCGGTAGCGGGCGGCTTTCAAAGCGTGAACGTACAGCTGCGGAAGACTCTCGACCTCTTTGCCAATGTCCGTCCCGTCAAATCTCTGCCTGGCGTGAAAACCCGTTTCGCGGATCTTGCCATTGACATGGTCATCTTCCGTGAAAACACCGAAGATCTCTACTCCGGCCTGGAACAAGAAGTCGTCAAGGACGTTGTCACCGGCTTAAAGGTCATCACCCGCGCTGCCTCCGAGCGCATCGCACGCTATGCCTTTCAATACGCACAGAAAAACGGCCGCCAGCAGGTAACGGCCATTCACAAGGCGAACATCATGAAGCTATCGGACGGCTTGTTCTTGCGCTGTTGCCGCGAAATTTCCGAGCAGTTCCCCCATATCAAATATAGAGAGCTGATTGTCGATAACGCCTCCATGCAATTGGTCGTGCGCCCGGAAACCTTCGACGTTCTGCTATTACCAAACCTGTACGGCGACATCATCTCCGACTTGGCTGCCGGATTGATCGGCGGACTCGGCATTGTTCCTGGAGCCAACATGGGCGAAGATCATGCCGTATTTGAAGCCGTTCACGGCAGCGCTCCCGACATTGCCGGTCAAAACAAAGCTAACCCTACTGCCATGATGCTATCCGCAGTTATGATGCTCACTCATTTCGGCGAAACAGACGCTTCCTACCGCCTCCAGGCCGCCATTGAATCGGTCTACCGCGAAGGCAAGTATCTAACAGGAGACGTCGGAGGTGCCGCCACAACAGAAGAGTTCACCGACGCCGTTATCAAAAATCTAAAAGGCTGAAAGAAAGGGCTGTACTACAGCCCTTTCTTACCGAGAAAAGCAATCAAGTCCACCACGCGACTGGAGTAGCCCCATTCGTTGTCATACCACGCGATAACCTTGATTAGATTGCCGTCCAGCACCTTGGTCAGCTCCGCATCCACAATGGAACTATTCGGGTTATGCAGCATGTCACTCGAAACCACCGGCTCTTCCGTATAGGCCAGAATGCCCTTCATCGGCCCTTCCGCAGCTGTTTTTAATGCAGAGTTGATGTCGTTATTCGTCGCCTTCTTTTTGGTAACAGCCACAAAGTCCACCACTGAAACGTTCGGTGTCGGAACGCGCATGGCATACCCGTCCAGCTTGCCTTGCAACTCGGGAAGCACCAGCCCAATGGCCTTTGCCGCGCCTGTCGATGTTGGAATCATGTTCAACGAAGCAGCGCGTGCCCGGCGCAGATCCTTGTGCGGAAAATCCAGCACATTCTGATCATTCGTATAGCTATGGATCGTTGTCATCGAACCCTTCTCGATGCCGAACGTATCATTCAAAACCTTGGCTACCGGCGCAAGGCAATTAGTCGTACACGAAGCATTGGAGATGATATTGTGCTTCTGCGGGTCGTACATGTTGTCGTTCACGCCCATCACCACCGTGATGTCTTCATTCTTGGCGGGAGCCGAGATAATCACTTTTTTTACAGATCCGCGCAAGTGCTTCTTGGCGTCGCTCGCATCCGTGAACCGGCCTGTTGATTCCACCACGACCTGCACGCCCAGACTCGGCCAATCGATCTCCGCCGGATCTTTCGTCGCAAAAATCTTGATCGCTTTCCCGCCGACGTACAGGGTATCGCCCTCTGCCCGGATCTCTTCTTTGAGCTGTCCTAAAATCGAGTCATACTTCAGCAAGTGCGCCAGCGTTGCTGTATCCGTCAAATCATTAGCGGCCACAAACTCAACATCAGGGTGATGGAGCCCGGCCCGGACCACATTCCGGCCAATACGGCCGAAGCCGTTAATACCTACCTTTGTTGGCATATCTATCTTCTATTCTACGGAGTGGCGGAGTTTATCGCTTTTAACTGAGAAAAGCCTTTCTGAAAATCCTCATAAATATAGGTGCCTGCACACAAGCAGATGTCATGAGCCAACCCCGTTTCCTGATGTGTCCACCCCAATATTTTGGAGTGGAGTACGTAATTAATCCGTGGATGAATGGTCAGGTCCATGGAACCAACAATCAGCTTGTTGCCAGCCAGTGGTCGAGCCTGCAAACCATTCTGAAGGGATATGCCGAGGTATCCTTGCTGCCAAGCATCAAGGGCCTGCCCGATCTTGTATTCACGGCGAACGCAGCCGTGATCCATCGCCAGACCGCGCTGGTCAGCAGTTTTCGGTATCCACAGCGCCAGCCGGAGACGCAACATTTCGCGGATTGGCTGACAGCGGACGGATTTAAGGTACACACCCTGCCTGCCGACGTGCTTTTCGAAGGCGCGGGAGATGCGCTGTTTGACCGTGGCAAGCCGTTGCTCTGGTTCGGACATGGTCTCCGTTCGGATGCCGCTGCCATACCCTATCTGGACAAACTGATTGGCCTAGAGGTGCAGCCGCTAGAGCTTTGCGATCCCTGCTTTTACCATCTGGATACCTGCTTCTGTCCATTAGAAGGGGGATATCTTCTGTACTACCCAGGAGCATTTACCGATACGAGCAAAGCTGCCATTGAAGCTCGCATTCCCGCCAATCAGCGATTAGCGGTGAGCCGGGAGGATGCCAGCCATTTTGCTTGCAACGCGGTGAATATCGGAGAAAACATGATACTCAACCAATCTTCGGGCGAGATGGAGGCATGGCTGACCGAGCGTGGATTTGTTGTCATCGAAACACCTTTAACAGAGTTCATGAAGTCCGGCGGCGCGGCCAAATGCCTGTCACTGCGGCTTGATGAACACTGCTTTTAACTGGGGTAGTAAAACCTTTATCTCGGGGGCGGCAAAGGCGGGGCCGTCATGCCCCCGACATTGGCGTACGATTCATTGACTTTCACCACCTTGCCATCAGTAAATCGCACAAACGTCATCTTGCCCGGCGGATCGCCATAAATCCAGTCTTCCAGCTCATCGCCATTCGCGCTGGTTTCCCGGCTCTTATTCCGAGGTTTTCCAAGCGCCAGCAAAACCTGATCCTTATCCATGCCCTCGATTGCCTTCTGCTCCTTGATCGCCCTTTTGACCGGCTCCGGCAGCTTGTCCATGTACTGCTCGGCTGCGGAATGCTTCTCGAAATCGAAGATCGGATGAAGCATCTGCCGGATATCAGCCGCCTTCAACGAAGGCACGCTCTGCGGAAAAACAAGGGCAATATGGGAACCATTGACAGACTGCCTGCCATTTTGATTCGTGGTCACCGGCGATGTCGTCCCGCCCATCCCTACTTGTACATGATCGTACCAATGGCCGGACTTCGTTCCGCCATTCACCTCCAGCAGAATTTTATTCGCTTCAATTTGAACCCGCGTGATCTGAACTTCGTCGCCCAAGCGCGCCGCCGGACCATTTTCCTGCATGGCTTTGTCCCAGGCGCTCTTGTCAAAGGTGCCGTCGCTTTTAAAAGTGAGCGGCCTTTTTGCTCGCGGCAAAGCTACCCGCATGGTGGCGAACTCGGCATTCAAGCCCCGCTCGATTTCCAACCGCTCATCCACGCTCAGCTTGTCCGCTTGGGCAAAGGGCGAAACAACACTCATCAGTGCCAACGCAATCAGCGCTAGTCGAAAGGATCGTTTAAGCTTGGCGCCACCCGCGCGATCTGCCGTTTTACCGGGGCTTTGGTAAGAGCAAAGAACAGCGCTACAACGAAAATCGTCGCCAGCAAACCGCCCTCCGGCCCATAATCCCCGCCGCTCCAAATAGGCGATAAATCCCATTGGTAGGAGTACCTCGTCACCTCGATTGTAAGCCCGCTCAAATTTACTCCAAAGAGCGGTAGTACTACATTCCACCCGAAATGCAACCCAATCGGCAGCCATAAATCATGGCTGCGCAAAAAACTATATCCCAGAAGAATGCCCCAAATCACTGTATTGAGCACGCCCACGCGCGATGCGTGCGGATTCGCCGCATGCACGACCCCAAAAACAACGCCCATCGGCAAAATCGTCGCAAACGGCCCCATCTTTTCCACTAATAATTGAAACGCATACCCGCGAAAGATGAATTCCTCGCCCGTGGCCGCTACTAGCAACGTAAACAAATAAAACATCAGCGTGAGCACCGTGGCTTGAGAATGGGAATTTTGAACGAGATGTCCCGTCCCGGCCAGCAACGGCGCAAGGAGCATAAAAGCCGCCGCTCCTCCCCCTAGTACTAACCCCAAGCTAAAATTGATAATCGATGCGCGCGTGCCTGCCAGCCCGATATCGGCCAGCGAACGCCGGTCAAAAATCCTCATCGTTAACAGATTCGCCAGCAATCCCGTAGCACACAATCCCAGCGTTCCGGCCACAACGGGACCTAAAAAGTTCAACAAAGGCGCAATAAGAATAAGCCCGCTGAGCGCTAACGCAAGAAAGAACACAACGCGAATAACAACGCTGAGCTTGGTTTCAGGAGGCTTCCGGTCTTCGGAAGCAAGGGGCTGTACATCCATC
>JBJMGL010000416.1:0-3879 GCA_045807985.1 Bryobacteraceae bacterium | reverse complement strand
TAAGGAGAACAGCAGTTCAGCCATCCCGCAAGGCGCCGAAACTGTTGCGCCGGCTCTGACTTACCGCAAGCGGTTAACCGGAGAGCGCGGGATAAAAGTTAGGAAGGGCTCGAGTTGAAATGGGCCGTTACAGGGCCTTGTTCGACAACAGGATTCGAACCCGCGACATACAGATTAGGAGTCTGTTGCTCTAACCACTGAGCTATATCGAGGCAGCCGGTGAGCGTCCGCATATCGGCATACGGTACTTCAGCGAAGCCGTACCGGAGAGGAGCTTTGAACCTCGTCCTTTGATATGTGGGCAGCATGGAATCACCTACTGAGCTTTGAGTCTAAGTCAAATCCAGCAACTGAGTCAATAGGGAAATTATTATAGCTGGTACTTCCTGAAAACTTATTGAGTTACTTTGTCCTTCAAGGGCCGACCCTCGACATCCAAGCGAACCACTTCGCCCAGATTTAATTCGCGCACACCAGATTCGATTTTTGCGGCGTCACCAACCAACAGCAGTGTCGCACGGCTCGACGCCGCATATTTTTCGGCTGTTGCATTAACGGATTCCAGTGTTGCTCTTGTCAACTCGCCGGGTTCGCGTTGCAAGTCTGAGAGCGGAAGTCCCAAAGACCAAAATTGAGTGATCTGATCCGATACGCGCTGCAAAGATTCAAACTGCTGGGCATAGCCCCGAATCCGATAATCTTTCGCTGTAGCCAGTTCATTATCGGACACAGGTTTTCCGCCAGCGATGAACCGCAATTCCTTCTGGAACTCAACAAGAGACTCCTTTGTCTTATTAGTTTGAACACCTCCTGAAGCAATCCACAAGCTGGACTTGGAATAGAACTGCGGAAACGAAAAGACGCCGTATGAATATCCCTTATCCTCTCGCAGATTCATTCCCAAGCGAGCTCCCGCTGCTCCGCCCCAAACGGCATCAGCTAGAACGAATGGGTAGTATTCGGCTGCATTCCGGGTTGGGGCTGGCAGAATCTCAGAGATTACTGTCTGCGCCGCGTCAGGACGGTCAATGAGAAATATCTTGCCTTGCCCTGCCGGATGTGATGGCGGAATGCTAATGGAGGGAGCCGTCCCTCCGGTCCAGGAATCGAAACTTTGCTTGCTCAGCGCGAGAGCCTGATCGAGCGAAATGTCGCCAACAAATACTAACGCTGAGCTGCCGGGTTTCCAATAAGCGGTATGGAAGCGAGCCAAGTCCTCCGGTTTCAATTTCCCCACCGAGGCACGGAAGCCCTGCACCGGATGGCCATAGACATGGTCCCTGCCAAAAGCAAGTATGCTCCCGACACGCTGCGCGATTCTGTTAGGGCTATTCTCCGCTTGAGCCAATGCATCCAAGCGCTTCTTTTTTTCGCGCTCTACTTCCTCTGCCGGAAAGCTGGGATTTCGCGTCACATCGGCGGCCATTGAGAGCGCCTGCGGCAAATTTCTTTGTAGGACTTCAAAATGAAGCGTCGAATACTCGCGGTCGGCTCGACTTTCCAGGGTCGTGCCAAGATCTCCAAACTTATTATCAAGGTCCAACGCTTTTTGGGTTTGCGTTCCTCTTCGCATGGCTTCTACAGCGAGGCTCGCCAATCCTTCCTGACCCGCTGGATCGGCAACACTCCCGGCACGAGTGGCAACAGTAACGGCCACCTTAGGCAAATCTTTCCGCTCAACAACAAAGATTTTCATTCCATTCTCAAGTGAGGCCGCCTTCACCTCGGGAACCTGAAACGGGCGGTCCGCACCCAGCGCTGGCAGTTTCGAGCGGTCGAGCGTGGCGTTTGTTTCGGTCGCTGTGTTTTCCGGATGGAAGCGTACGAGAACACGATCGGTGCTGCTAAGCCATTTCGATGCCGTCTTTTGCACCGCATTTGCGGTAATGGTTCTATGCCGCTGCATGTCTGCGGTAAATTTGTCGGGATCACCGAGGAAGGTATTGTACTGATTCAGCACATCTGCTTGGCCGCCAAATCCTCCGATGCGCTCCAAACCAGTAATATATTGAAATTCCCATTTCGTCTTAGCGCGGTTCAGTTCCTCGGGTGTAGGGCCTTCCTTTGCCAGACGAGTGATTTCTTCGGTGACAGCGTTCTCTACCGAATTTAATGAAGTACCTGGCCTAGCTGTTGCCCAGACCACGAACAGACCTGCTATTTCGGATGATCCTTGAAAGGACGCTACATCAGAGCAAAGCTGCTTATCGTAAACCAGAGACTTCTGCAAGCGTGAAGACAAACCGTCTGTCAGGATCAGAGATGTAAGGTCAAGCTCAGCATCACCCGTGTTGAAGTAGGCCGGAGTGGGCCAGGCAAAATAAGTACGTTCCTGGGGCACATGGTCCTTTACTTCCACAATTTTTTCGCCATTGAGTACAGGCACCCAGAGCTTGGGGCGATCGAGCGCTGGACCTGCGGGAATGGGTCCAAAATACTTCTGTATCAGACGCTTGGCTTCGGTTATGTCAAAGTCGCCAGTCACCGCCAGAGACAAGTTGTTGGGAGTGTAATAGGTGCGGAAGAACTCCTTAACATCGTCCACAGAGGCCGCCGTTAAATCCTCATGACTGCCGATCACAGAATGGGCATAAGGATGGCCGGCAGGAAACGCGCTCTCGCTGATCAGGAGGAATGCCCTGCCGTATGGCTGATTTTCAAGGCCCTGCCGGCGCTCATTTTTTACGATGTCGCGTTCGTTGTCAAGTTTGGTTTTTGTGAGGACGTCCGTGAGAGTGGCAAGACGATCGGACTCCAGCCATAGCACATATTCCAAACTGCCAGAGGGAACGGTTTCAAAGTAGTTGGTGCGGTCTTCATTCGTGGTTCCATTCACGCCGCCTTCGAACAGATTGGCACCCGCCTTTTCAATGGAAGTGAAGTACTTTGCGTTAGCATTCTTTGAGCCCTCAAACATCATGTGCTCGAAGAGGTGAGCAAAGCCCGTACGCCCGGCCCGCTCATTTTTCGAGCCCACGTGATACCAGCAGTTGACATGTACCATAGGGAGTTTGCGGTCGGTATGGAGAATCACTTGAAGACCATTGGGCAGTGTGTATTTTTCAAACGCCAAGCGGGGTACTCCACCAGCGGCGTTGGCGGTTCCTGACTGTGACAACACAGTCGCTGCGCACGCGAGCCAGATGAAAACACTTAACAGAAGTGTCAGAGATCGGTAATAAGAATATTGGAGCTGCATACAGGGGGTGCAGCAAATTATATCGCTTCGTCGGGGCCGAGATTTGCTCTAGGTGCCTTGCAAAGTACTATCCCCTACTTGCTGCCGTCGGAGAAAGATTGCTACCTGGACCGGAAATCTTATTGGATTCGAGACTAAGTAAGAGGAATGATTTACTGTCTTTATGCCCACTCCAGAGCAGGAACGGCTGAATGCAATCGCAAACTCGATTAGTCAATTGTGGCGGAGGCAGGATGAGTTTGCCCAACGGTTAGCTCGGATCGAGGCGGCTCTTTTGCCTCAAGAAGCAGCGCCGCCACAAGCCGCTGCGCCATCTGATGCCTTCTTCGGTGCGGAGCCAGAATCAGAGCCTGTTACCGAGGGGCCTGCGACCGCTACTGCTCCAGCATCAGACAGGAATGGCGTTGCGAGCATTTCAGGGTTTGAAGGGCCGAAGCTCGAAACAAAGGTCGGGCTGACCATTGTGAATCGTGTTGGGGTTGTAACGCTGGTGTTAGGCGTCGCCTTCTTTTTTAAGTGGGCGGTAGATAACAACTGGATTGGACCAGGCGGGCGCGTGATTCTCGGCGTGCTGGCCAGCTTTGCGGCGGTTGGGGCTGCTGACTTCCTGTGGCGTAAAGGGCAAGAGGTTTTTGCGCAGGGTGTGACGGGCACTGGAGTTGCTGTCCTTTATCTCTCTC
>JBJMGL010000415.1:0-17575 GCA_045807985.1 Bryobacteraceae bacterium | reverse complement strand
GGACGAGCGCGAAGGCGACCTAGGCGCCCAGATCGCGGCTTGTCACACCGGTGCGCAACGGCTGCGCGAAGTTTGTGGGCGGTATGGTGTCCAGTGGGCTGGAACAGCTGCCGAGCAATTGCTCGACTATTCGGAGCAAATGATGCGCTCATTTCTGCAGCGCGTCCCAGAGGGAACATATCGGGCTGAGGATTTCATGGACGGTGACGGGATCAGCGAACGGCGGGTCAAGATTGCG
Organism: Bryobacteraceae bacterium; assembly: GCA_045807985.1. Lineage (GTDB taxonomy): Bacteria > Acidobacteriota > Terriglobia > Bryobacterales > Bryobacteraceae > Bog-105. Next base: position 17,337 of record JBJMGL010000415.1, on the reverse strand, counting down.
GTCGCCGTACGGTTTTCCGGAAATGCGCGGAACTGGTCCTCTGATCCGGCCAAGACGGGTTCGTCCCACGCTAGTGGCAGCCGGGGCGGCATCTCCCTCTCACCAATGGTGGCCGTGGATTTCACGGGAAGCGATTCGCAGGTTGAAGGAAGCATCAATGCCGTGGAAGCGATTACCTACTCTGCTTGTTTATACGTTTTCAGATGTCTCTTAGATGAGGACGTTCCTGCGACGGCGGGGCTGATGCGGCCGATCCGAGTGGTCGCGCCGGAAGGGACCGTAGTCAACGCGCGTGCGCCCGCGGCGGTAGCCGGTGGAAATGTAGAAACCTCGCAGCGCATCGTGGATGTGTTGCTGCGCGCGTTCTCACAGATGCTCCCCGACCGCATACCAGCCGCCAGTTCGGGAACCATGAACAATCTGACCATCGGCGGAATCGACGGACGCACCGGAGAGCCCTTCGCCTACTACGAAACGGTCGCGGGAGGAGCCGGTGCGCGGCCCAACGCTGACGGCGTGTCCGGCGTGCATACGCATATGACTAATTCTTTGAACACGCCGGTAGAAGCGCTGGAGTACGCCTATCCATTTCGGGTCCGGCGTTACAGCTATCGCCGTGGCTCGGGAGGCAAAGGCCAATACAACGGAGGCGACGGCCTCATCCGTGAAATCGAATTGCTGTCACCAGCGCAGGTCACACTATTAGCCGACCGGCGCGTCCACCCGCCCTATGGCTTACACGGAGGCGCTCCCGGCGCTTGCGGCCGTACCAGCCTCACGGAAAATGGCAACCAACGCCCATTACCCGGCAAGTGCAATGTGGAGGCACCCGCAGGAGCAACGATACGGATCGAAACACCCGGCGGAGGCGGATGGGGCCAGCCTGAAAACATTCCGGCTCCGGTGCAAAGTTCGTAGGCCCGTCGCCTCGTAAAGTAGTCTTGTATGCTAGGCAGCCGTGAAGAGTGGATGAAACAAGCCATCGCATTAGCGACAGAGAACGTTCGGAACGGACGCGGAGGGCCATTCGGTGCTGTTGTCGTAAAGAACGGCGAGGTGATCGCAACCGGAGTAAACATGGTAACCGCCACGCACGATCCCACAGCGCACGCGGAAATAGTGGCAATCCGCGCCGCTTGCCAGAAACTCCAAACCTTTCAACTGGACGGTTGTGAACTGTATACAAGCTGCGAGCCGTGTCCTATGTGCCTAAGCGCAATTTATTGGGCGCGGCCCAAAGCATACTATTTCGCCTGCACTCGCGAAAGCGCCGCCCAAGCGGGGTTTGATGATGCATACATTTACGAGGAGCTGCATTTAAAGCCGGAAAAGCGTGCTATTCCCGGACACTGCATGATGACGGACAAAGGCTCCGTGCCCTTTGTGGAGTGGGCGCAGAGCATTCAGAAAATCCAGTACTAACACGCAGTGACAACCCGCGTCCGAAAGCCCCATACAATAGGAAGCTACTGCAGCCAGTATGGGAATTCTTATTTATCCGCTATATCCGGCATTGTGACTGGAGCGATAGCCGCTTCGATAGCGGCCAGATCCGGGAAGCGATGGCTACCGGTATTTATCATTACAGCCATCATCGCGACAGTAGCAACCTTCCTGATTTGGGGACGCAACCTAAGCGTCCACGACGTCAGCAACCAGTAGCACAGATAGCTACGAGCGGTTCATCGCCACGCGGCGAACAAGCTTCATCGCCTTGTGTTCCAGAATCTGTCCGGCTACATGATCCGGTACCGGCTGGTCTGTTTCAATAATCGAAATTGCCGTTAAAGGCCCGCTCTCATTCGGGCGCATCTCTTCACGGCCCAGCGCAAAATTAGCAATATTCACGTCATTTTTGCCCAACACCGTGCCCAGATAGCCAATCACTCCCGGCACATCTTCGTTCTTCGAGTACATCAGATTGCCATCGAGCGTCGCCTCGCAAGCGATCCCTTCCACCTGCAGCAGACGCGGCTTATCGAGCACCACCGCGCCTACAGCCGAAAAAGACCCGGTATCCGTTTCGAGCTCAACCCGCAGAGAATCCATGCTGGCCTGACCCGGCTCGCGTTGCTCCACCACGCGGAAACCACGCTGCACGGCTAGTTGCATCGCGTTAATCAGATTGACGCGGTACTCAACGGACCGGCTCACCACCCCGGCGATACCGGCATTCTTCAGAATTTGCGTGTTTCCGCCATCCGCCAAACGTCCATAGTAGGTAAAGCGAATCGTATTAATGTTGCCGCTCGAAATATGACTCAGGAACAAACCGAGACGTTCCGCCAGCGTGACATACGGACCAAGCGCGCGGTACTGCTCCGCTGTGAGCGCAGGCATATTTACCGCGTTGAGAGCCACGCCGCTTTGCAGATACTCTACCATCTGTTCGGCAATGCGGACGCCGACAATCTCCTGCGCTTCTTCGGTGGAACCCGCAATGTGCGGAGTAGCGACAACATCTTCGAGCGTGAAAAGCGGCATCTCACCAGGAGGCTCCTTTTCAAACACATCCAGCGCCGCGCCAGCAACCTGCCCGTTTTCCATGGCACGTTGTAAAGCTTCCACGTCGATCAACTCGCCGCGCGCGCAGTTCACAATGCGAACACCGGGCTTCATCACGGCAAACGCTTCGGCGTTGAGCATGTGATCCGTTTCCGACGTGAGAGCCACATGCAGCGTAATATAGTCGCTCTGCCGGTACAAATCCGGCAGTGAAACCAGCTCGATTCCCAGATCCTGCGCGCTTTGCGAGCTGACGTAAGGATCATGCGCCACAATCCGCATCTCAAAAGGCTTGGCGCGCTTCACCACTTCTCGGCCAATACTGCCCAACCCAACAATTCCCAACACCTTGCCGCGCAGCTCATTGCCGAGGAACTTCTTCTTTTCCCACTTGCCGGATTTAGTAGACACGCTCGCGCCCGGAACCGAGCGCGCCATCGAAAGCATCAGAGCCAGCGTGTGTTCGGCAACAGACACCGCATTACCGCCCGGAGTATTCATTACCAGCACGCCAGCGGCGGTCGCGGCAGGCAGATCGACGTTATCCACGCCCACGCCCGCGCGCCCAATCACGCGCAGTTTCGGCGCTTTCTCCAGGACCTCCTTCGTAACCTTGACGGCGCTGCGGACAACTAACGCATCGCAATCGGAAAGATGGGCAGAGTAGGTTTTGGGATCGGCAACAATAACTTCCCAACCAGGTTGTGTACGCAGCTTTTCTAGAGCCGCCGGCGCCAGCGGTTCAGCAACAAGAATCTTCATCGGTAATGGATCGGATTAGACCAGGGCTGCCGCTTTAGGCAGCGCGGCTTCAGTATAAACATTCTGGACAGCAGCGACACCGGCACCGAAACGGATCGGAAGCCCCTGCGCCGCCAAGATAATTTCCAGTTCGGCCACCACCGCAAACAAGTCATGAAAATCAAAATAGCCAAGATGCGCGAGCCGGAAAATCTGTCCTTTCATTGACCCTTGGCCATTCGTAATAATCGCATTAAAGCGGTTGCGAAACTCTTTGATAATCACGCCGGAATCCATGCCCTTCGGAGCGCGAACGGCAGTGACGGAAGAGCCCGGAGAACTGGAAAACAACTCCAGCCCCAACGCCGTCATCGCCTCGCGAGTCGCACGCGCCAGCAATTGAGCATTCTCAACAAGCTTATCCATGCCAATCGACTTGATGTACTGCAGAGCTCCATCCAGAGCCAGCAGCAGCGCAGTATTCGGCGTCCAGGCCGACTCGCCGCTGGCCGCATTCTTGCGCTCGCGCTTCAAATCGAAGTAAAAGCGCGGCGTTTTCGCCTTGTCAGCCACCGACCACGCCTTCGGGCCAACCGATACAAACGCCAAACCGGGCGGAATCATAAACGCTTTCTGCGACCCGCCCACCACAATATCGAGGCCCCAGCCATCAACATCGAGCGGCATGGTCCCGATCCCGGTAATCGCATCAACAACAAACAGAGCATCCGTCTTCTTAACAGCGGCGCCCATCGCTTTCACGTCGTGCTGCGCGCCCGTGGACGTTTCGGAAGCCTGAACAAAAACGCCCTTGATATTCTTATTTTGCGCTAGCGCCTGTCCAACTGCCTCGGGTGAAACCGCGTCGCCATACTCGGCTTTCAAAACGGTGGCCTGAAGGCCATATGCTTTGGTTAGCTCCACCCAGCGCTCGCCAAATTTACCCGCCGAGCAAACCAGGACCTCATCACCGGGAGAAAAGAAGTTTTGAACCGAGGCCTCCAATCCGCCCGTGCCTGAAGCCACCAGCACCAGCACATCATTCGAAGTGCCCAGCACCTCCTGTAAGCTCGAGAGAACTCGCTTATACAGATTGCGGAAATCCTCCGTTCGGTGGTGAATATCCGAACCCATCATGGCGTGGAGAGCCGCGGGAAGAAGAGGCGTTGGACCTGGAGTTAACAGGCGCTGTTTCTTGATGTGCATGGCAAATAAAGCCCCCAAATAGTGTACTTTTCAGGGCTTGCTGAGAGATTTACTGAGCCTTTAGAATAACAAATGCAGGTCTCCGAAGAGAAAACCTGCATTTGCTCCATATTCCGCCGGCTACTATTGTCCCGGCGCGCCCACCGGAATCAACCGCCACAACTGATTCGCATAGCCAAAGTAGTCGTATTGTTGAATAATCGTGCCATTCGCCGTAGACCCTCCCGGTATATCGAGAATTCTGCCGCTTTTGCGATTGACAATCGCATACACGTCCGTGCCGACAGGCAGCAAGGCCCACTGCTGGTTCGGACCGCTCTGATAATCGTACTGCTGAATCTTAGCCGTATTCGCATTGGAAGCATCGGTAACATCCAACACCTTGCCAGTGGCTGCGCTTACGATTTGATAATAGGTGCCGTCAACCGGCATGAGATACCACTTCTGATTGGCGCCGTTGAGAAACTGCCACTGCCAAATAGGAATTCCGTTATCAGAGAAACCTCCCGGCACATCCAACGCGCCATTCGTGCCAAGGCTCACAATTTCGTAAGCTTGCAGATTGGTGATTTGCCACTTTTGATTGTCACCGCCCAGGTCATCCCATTGCCAGATGAAAGTTCCATTAGCAAGGAAGCCACCCGGCACATCAAGCACTTTCCCGCTCAGGACATTGGTGATCTTGTAATAGCCATCGCCAACCGGCGTCAAAACCCACTTTTGATTGTCACCGCCCAGGTAATCCCATTGCCAAACAGTAGCGCCATTCGCCGTGGAGAAACCCAGTACATCGAGCACTTTCCCGCTGAACAAGTTCATAATGGCGTACGCGCCGTTGCCGACGTCCACCAATGACCACTTTTGGTTTGCGCCGCTCAGATAATTCCACTGCCAAATCGGAGTGCCGTTTGCAGTGGAGAAACCTGGCACATCCAGCACCTTGCCACTCGATTTACTGACAATCTCGAACTGCGAAGCGACCACACCAGTAAGCGCCACTGTCTGAGGCGATCCGGCGGCGCTATCTGAAATAACCAGTGATGCGGTGCGGATGCTGCCGGGCACGGGTGTATATGTGACAGTAACGGAGCAAGAGGAAGACGGCGGCAGGCTGGCCGGGCAAGTATTCGATGTAACAGCAAAATCGGAAGCATTGGCTCCGGTAATTTGCAAGCCGGAAAAATTCAAGTTTGCGGTGCTTGGGTTACTGATGGTGACGACCTGAGTTGCATTGGTCGTGATACTGCCTGCGGTCTGTGTGGCAAAGACCAGGTTCGTAGGGTTCACCAGCACCTGAGCATTAGTCAGACCAGCACCGGGCGGGACAGGCGTGGGCGTAGGAGTAGGTGTTGGAGTGGGCGTAACAACCTGTACGGCTGGACCAACCGGAACCGTTACGATGTTGCTGACAAAAGCGTTTTGGGCGATATACAATTGCGTCGCATTATTGTTCGGGAGATTGGAAGGAACAATAAGCTGAACTGTATAAATGCCGTACGCACCAGTTCTGAAACCGGCAGTCACAACTTGAGCAGTCACGCCGTTCATGGTGGCGCTCACCGAATTGGAGGCACTGCTGTTCTCAGAACCGTTATAAGGTTGGCCGGCAACGGCAGCGTTCGGGTCGGGTAACAAACCAAGCCCGGTGGCCGCGATCTGAATCGTCTCGCCAACAACGGCTGGGTTATCTGGAGTGATATCCGAATCTGGCGTTACATTGCAGCAGGTAGAGCCGGTATAGGCCGTTACGGACACTTGCGCGCCTGAACTGGTGCTGCCCGAAACACCAATGCCGGTCCCCGCCGCGCCGCTTGCCTTAGCCGTAACGACCACACGATTGAATGCACCGCCCGCGGAGGCTGTAACAGGTGCATTAGCATCCGCATTGATTTTGTTGACAAGACCGGAAACAATGCTCCCAAGAGTATCACCGGTTTGAACGGTATAGGTGTAATTAGTGCCGTTCACTGTAATCGTCGCGGTATCTCCTGCTTTGATGCTGCCGTCAATGGAGACAACGGCGGAGGGATTACCTCGTTGATGCTTTGCTCCCGCTGCGGGAAAAGGCGGAGTTCCCGATTGATTTTGACTGAAGAGCCCTGGGTTAGCGGGTGCGATATACGCCGGAGTGGCATTGGACGTCGTGATGCTGCCATCAGCACGCTGCGTACGCACGTAAATGCTGGTGCTATTGCGATTCGAATACGGCTGACCGGCGACAGAGAAAGGAATTTGCGTCACGATCTGGGTGGGCGACACCTTCACCAGCGGCGAGGCAAACCCGTCAATAAACACCTGCACGCCACCAAGAGTAGTGGGGAGAGTATCCGTATTGGTTTGCAGGTTAATACTAGCCGACTGATCCGCCAGGTTCGTGCCATTAATCTCGATCAGCATTCCAGGCGATGCAGTGGCGGCAGTTCCCGCCGAAAGATAACCGCCGGAAGTGGCAACGGTCAGGTTGGCGGTGTTCGAAGCGGAAGCAGCCAGCGAGATCGCGTCAAACGGCAGATTAGGGGCTTTCGAGCTTAGATAAAGCGACCCCGTGCCCGTGCCGCTGAACAAAGCCGTAGCGTTTGGGTCTCCCCCGTTCGCATTGATAGCGCTTACCAGCCCTTGCGCGATGACGTCCAGCGTGTCGTTTGCTTTGACTGTATACGTATAAGCTTTGCCGGCAATCGTGACTGTAACCGTATCATTCGCGGTGATAGTTCCGCCACTGGCCAAGCTGACAGTGACCACGCCCTCCTGCCGGACAATCTCACTCGCCCAATTCACGACTGAATTACTGGGAAGGGATACGTCACCGGGAGTAAACAACAAAACCCGGCGATTGTACGGATCGCTCACATACAGGTTGGTGCCATCGAAAGCCAAGCTGGCGGGCGACGGAGTGGTGTCAACGGAGGAGGTGTTATCGATGGCAGTGCTGGCAATCGACGGCGTTTGGAAAGTAACAATATTGCTCGTGAAATCCGGTTGCCCCAGAACCGCATCCGCTTTCTCGCCGTTCGTTGTAGGAATGTGGTTAAAGATTAGAACACGATCATTGCCGCCATCGGCAATAAAAAGCCGCACACCGTCCGACAAGGCAAAGCGTGGAAAATTCAAAGTAGCTTCGCAGGGTAGCCGCTGGCCGTTAGCGCTAACAGCATTGGAACCACAGAGCGCCACATTCCAGTTCGGAACTGACGTGGTCATGAGTGGCTGGCCGACAACCACATCAGCACCCTGGTCCATGCTCGTTGGAATGCTGTTCCAGATCAAAACCCGATTAAAGCCGAGATCAGCGACAAGCAGATGCGTGCCATCCGAAGTGACGGATACGGGATTCAACAATTGATTGGCAGCGGTAGTCGGATTGGCTGTGGCCACGGGCGGCTGGTTGGCCGTACTGAAATTAGGCTGCCCAAGCACCAGGTCCGCGGCTTGGTTATTTTGAGTCGGAATACTATTCCAGATCAAAACACGATTATTCTGGGTGTCGGCGACATACAGCTTTCCATTGGCTATCCAGACGCCTTTTGGGCCGCGCAGCGAATTAGCATTCACTACCTGAGGACTGGCGAATGCCGTGAAGTTCGTCTGTCCAAGCACCACGTTAGGCGGCGTAGCCTGGTTCGCCGGAAGGGTGTTCCATATCAGGACGCGATTGTTATTGGTATCGGCAACCGCGAAAATCCGGCCATCTGTCGCCACGGCGGTGGGAGCGTTCAGGCTGCCGCTCGAACTGCTAGGAAGATTATTGCGTCCCGCCAGAGTGGTCGTGTAATCCTGTTGACCGACAACAACAAAAGGCCCATAACCACAAAGCCAGCACGAAGCAGAAGGATGCGCGGCAGTGGAAACATCCACTTGCGGACCAGGAATTTGGGTCGTGGAGAACCCGAGAATGCGGTTATTCTGCGGCAATGCGCTTAAGGGGTTTGCATCGGCAACATAGAGCGTGCCATTGAAATAGGCTAATCCGCTGGCGCCTCCCAAAATGTTTGCGACGGCAGGCTGAATATTGTTAGAAGTCACAGGGGGCGCATAAGCATCAGTAAATAAGTTCTGGCCGATGACAGCCCGGGCCGCTTGGCCATTGGTAAAGCTGGCACTCTGAGCAACAAAGGCCAGCAGAGGAAGAAATAAAGCAGGACTAAACTTTCTCAAACCCAAATCCCAAAACAACAGAGTAATTACCTGACAACACGGCACATCCGTGCTTGGCAGTCATTGCCGGAGTAGCCAGAGCGGTTTGGCTGCTAGGCTGACTCAGTATAACAGCGCATGTGACGTCGGTTGGACGTTTTGGGTTGCGGCGAACCAGTACTTTTCCCCTAAGCCATGCGCTCCGTGTACAATTTTGAGCAATGTCTCTTCTCGACACCGTGCAAAAAGATATGGTCAGCGCCATGAAGTCGAAGGACGAGGCGCGCCTAGGAGCGCTTCGCATGATTAAGGCGGCGCTCAAAAAACAAGAAATCGACGCCATGAAGCCTTTAAACGAGGCAGCGGAGATGCAAGTAATGAGCACGCTGCTGAAACAGCGTCAGGAATCGGCGGAGTTATTTCGCAAGGGAGGCCGGGATGAGCTGGCTACCAAGGAAGAAGCCGAAATCCGCATTATCGAAGCCTATTTGCCGTCCGCGCCCACATCGGCGGAGATGGAAGAAGCAGTATCGGCCGCCATCGCGGAAACCGGCGCAACCTCCTCGAAGCAGATGGGAGCCGTCATGAAAGCCGCAGGAGCAAAGCTCGCTGGAAAACGCGTGGACGGAAAAGCTTTAAGCGGATTGGTAAAAAGCAAACTTGGGTAAACGAAGCGAATCGGCGATTAATGACTCGATTCATTCAATAGTTCCTGGAGATGACTCTCCCAAACCACCGCCTTTGTATGAGTACCATGACCGACAGTTGAATCGCTAGCGGGTAATAGCACGAATTTGCCGTGCTTAACCCGCTTGATCTCCCGCTCCGCAATCCCGAGTTCTGGCGGATTAATGAAATCGTCAGCGGAGTTAATGTGCATCACTGGCGCCTGAATTTTCTCAAGATCTCGCGACGGATCGTAATCACTTGACGATTCAACCGCATAAAGAAGGTCATTGACGTCGGTTGTTTGGCGGCGTTGTGCTGCCTGTTGCGCAAGCAGTTCATCAGCCAGCTTTGGCGTGGAGGCTGCTTTTTGCATTTGCAAAGGAGCGCTTCCCGCAAGGATCAGGAGATCAATTGCGGTATTCAAACTTGGCGGCTGTTCACGATATTCGCCGTTTTTCCACTCCGGATCACTGCGGATGGCAGTACTCAGCATTTTGCGCCAGATACGGTTACGTCCGGCAATCGGGACGGGCAGGCACGCGAGCGGCATGAGCGCGTCCATCATCGCCGGGTACTCCTCGCCCAAAAGCCAGGAATGCATGCAGCCCATGGAAGTTCCCATTACCAAACGCAAATGGTCAACCTGAAGGCCCTCTGTAAGGAGCCGGTATTCGGCTTCGACCATATCGCGATATCCATAATGCGGAAAGCGCGCATGCAGGCCGTCGCTCGGCTTGGAAGAGCGGCCATGGCCGATGTCATCCGGCAGAACGATAAAGTATTTCGAGGCATCAAGCAATTGGCCATTCCCGAAAAGCACATCGGCAAATTGCGGGGATAAGAACTGCTTACCACTGCCGCCCGTTCCGTGCAGAATCAAAACGGCATTAGTGACGTGTCCGGCAGCGTCGCGTATCGGTTTGCCCAGAGTCGTATAGTGAATCCGAAGCGGATCTGCCTTTTCGCCATTTTTAAATTGGAACTCAGGAATGCTCCAGTCGCTTTCCTGCGGGGATACTTGCGAAAATCCGCAAAGGGAACAACACAGGAGCAGTGTACTAACGAACACGCTGAGACGCATGAAAAGATCGTCGCAAATTGCAAACGCGGAACATTGCCCGTTGTTTTTACGTACTGCCAAAACAGGAGAAAGCACGTGGAACAAGGTCAATCAAGGCTAAGCTTGGCAGTTATACTGTTCGGAGCATTAATGCTGCCCCAAGCCAAAGGGGAGCAATGGAGCAAGCATTGGTCCGTGGGAGCAAAACCGGAATTACGCATTCACGCGGGCGATGCCGCAGTCACGGTACAGGCGGGAAATACCGACGGCATTGACGCAACCTTGACCACACGCGGCTGGTCTATCGGCAGAAGCGGGGTGCAAGTCACCGAGCACCAAAACGGCAATAGTGTCGATATTGACATCAAAGTGCCTTCTACGCACTTCAATTTCGGCGAGCATTCCATACGGCTGGAAGTGCGTGTTCCCCGCGAGCTCACCAGCGATATACACACCGGAGACGGTTCCATCAAGCTGTTAGGCTTACACGGTTCGTTGCGTGCCGATACCGGAGATGGCAGCATCCAGGGCCAGGATCTGGACGGAACCCTAGAAGCCCGCACCGGAGATGGAAGCGTACATGTGACGGGCCGGTTCGATCGCTTGCAGTTGCACACGCAAGACGGCTCTGTGGAACTAAACGTTCAGCCCGGTTCCCGGATGCAAGCGGGATGGCGTGTGGACACAGGTGATGGAAGCGTGCGTGTAAACCTGCCGCGCGATTTGGCAACCGACCTTGAATTGCGTACCGGAGACGGGCATGTGCGCGTGGATCTGCCTTTGTCCGCGGAAGGAATGAAAAGCGATCACGAGCTTCGCGGTAAGCTCAACGGAGGCGGCCCGCCCTTGGTCGTGCATACAGGCGACGGCTCCATCAGCATCGGAGCAGTATAAAGGCCAGTCACAACTCGCAGCCAAATCATAAGCAACAAAGAAGCAATCACTTAGGCGCACGCAGGCCGAACTATCTGCGGTGGAGCAGCCCTACAGTTTGGGCGTGCCCCAGAGCATCACAACACCCCTGCTGAAACGCGGTTGCCAAGGCCAGGACGTACTGGATTTGCAGTGCGCGCTGGCAACCGCCGGTACTTACATAGGCAATTTCGACGGAGGTTTCGGAGCGAGCACGGAAGCGGCTCTCCTCGCTTTTCAAAAAAGCAAAAATTTATCTCCGAGCGGAATTCTTGATTCAGTGACGGGAGGGGCTCTGGGTCTGAAAAGTACGGAACCAGCAGTTTGCTCTCTTGTAAACATAACGGCCAGTTTGGTCGCAAAGCTGTTCCCAGGCACGCCGCGCTCCAATATCGAAACCAACCTTCCGCACGTGCTGAATGCGCTTGTCGAAACCGTTCTGGCCGATAAACAAATGATGATGGTAGCGCTTGCAACCATTCGCGTGGAGGCTGCCTCCTTCCTCCCGGTCAGCGAATTGCCATCAGCGTTCAACACCTCACCGGGCGGAACGCCTTTTGACCTGTATAACAACCGCGCCGCCCTCGGCAATAGGGGGCCGCTAGATGGAGCGAACTTTCGCGGTCGCGGTTTTGTGCAACTCACCGGACGAGCTAACTTCCTACAATTTGGCAAGGAGATCGGGCTAGGAGACCAATTGGCAGTAAACCCGCTGAAGGCGCATGAATCAGTAACGGCTGCCAAAATTCTGGCGGCTTTCTTGAGAACACGCGAAACGCGCATCCGGGCAGCGCTGGCGCAGAACCGTTTAGCGGACGTACGGCGGCTCGTCAACGGTGGAAGCAATGGTCTGGCGCAGTTTACGGAAACGTTCAATACCGGCATGAAGCTTCTGCCGGACAAAATCGCTGCCTGAGTAAAGGTACGATACAGCGATGAGGACGCTGAGCATACTCCTTCTCGCTGTTGGCCTAACCGTTCCCAGTTATTTGGCAAAAGCGGCTGATGCCGAAGACGATATCCGGGACTTGTTAGCCGATCAAGCAGATGCCTGGAACCGGGGAAATCTGGAAGCGTTTGTTAAGCCGTATACGGAAGACTGCATTTTCGTAGGAAAGCAAATCGCAAAAGGAAAGGATAAGGTGCTGGCACGATACAGGAATTCGTATCCAACAACAGCAGCTATGGGGAAGCTCACCTTCCGAAATGTAGAAGTACGCGAGGCAGGCGAACGCATTGCGCTCGTCACCGGTGAATGGCATTTGGAGCGACCCGTATCCGCTGGTGGAACAACAGGCGGCATTTTCAGTCTGGTGATGAAAGATGTTGACGACGAGTGGCGCATCATGCTCGACCACACGTCCTAGCGGAAATCAAACGCCCCTACCCCAAACTGGTCGTTTGCACTTCGGAGGCGCTCTCTGCATTCACAGCGGCAGGTAAAATCCCGAGTTGCACATAAAGCGGTCGAATCTGCTCGCGCATCCGAGGTAATTTGCGCGCGAAAAGGGCCGCACCCGCGATACAGAAAACGCCGCTGGCAACCACCGTGGCGGGCGCGCCAATACGGCCTGCCGCCACCCCGGCGAGCAAGCTTCCAAACGGCGACATGCCAGCAAAGGCCATGGAATAAAAGGACATCACGCGCCCGCGCTTTCCCTCCTCCAGAATCGTTTGCAGCAGTGTATTGCTAGCCGCCAGATTCCGCATCATGCCATATCCGGTTACCAACAAGAGCGCGATAGAGAGCCACAAAGAGCGGGAGAAGGCAAAGCCAATCAAAGCTGCGCCGAAGATCCCCGCCGAAAGGGGAATTACGCGGCCCAGCCCCAAAACCGTCTTGCGGACTGCCAAACCCACCGCGCCCACGAGCGCCCCCACCCCGATTGCTGCCATCAGGTAACCCAGTGTGTGCGGTCCCCCATGCAAAACTTGACCGGCGAACACCGGCATCAGCACGGTATAAGGCATCCCCAGCAAACTGATCAGCGCCAGCAAAAGCAGGATAGAGCGAATGGATTCCGAGCCCGACACATAACGCCAGCCCTCCCTCAGTTCTTCGAGCGTATTCTTTTTTCCCGTGCGCTGACCCTGCGAAGGAACGTGCATCGCCAGCAACGACACAATCACCGCCAGATAGCTGATTCCATCAATGAGAAAGCAGTAGCCCTCCCCAACGCTCCCGATAATCACTCCCGCGATAGCAGGACCAACCAAGCGCGCCGCGTTCACCATTGACGAATTCAGGGCAATCGCATTTGGCAACTCATCGCGATTGTCCACCATTCGCACAAGAAAGGACTGGCGCACCGGCATATCCAGAGCATTGATAAAGCCCTGAAAGAGCATAAGAACCACCAGATGCCAAATCGTGATAACGCCAGTGAGCGCCAGTGCCGCCAGAATCAGCGACTGCACCATGGAAAGCACCTGCGTGACAATTAACATTCGGTGGCGGTTGGAGCGATCCACCCACACGCCCGCAATCGGCGCCAAAAAGAACAGCGGAATCTGGCCCGCGAAGCTGACAGCGCCTAGAAGAAACGGGGACTTCGTGAGCCGGTAAACCAGCCACGAAGTAGCCACGCGCGTCATCCAGGTGCCAATGAGCGATACGCTCTGACCCGCAAAAAACAATCAAAAATTACGAGACCGGAGTGCCCGGACCGCGAACTGCCACCGCCCCTCTTCCCTCTGTCCCACTTGAACCTACAGCCTGTTCATCATGGCGGTAGCGGTAGATTCGAAATAGCTCCGTAAAATCTGCTTGGCCTCTTCAGGCATCTCCACTTGGGCCAGAGCGTTCTCCATCAACTTCATCCAGCGGTCCCGAGCCGCCTGGTCCACTGGAAACGGAGCATGTCTCATGCGCAAACGCGGATGTCCCCGCTGTTCTATATAGTGCTGTGGTCCGCCAAAGCGAAAGATCAGAAAGTTACGCAAACGCTCTTCCGCGCCGGCAAAATCGTGCTCCGGATACAGCGGCCCCAGAACATCATCAGCAGCAACTTGCCGGTAGAACGATCCCACAAGACGCGCGATGCCCTCTTCGCCCAGCACGGAATAAATCTCGTTTTCCTCCACGGAGGAGATGCTACCATCCCCAGCTTAATGAGCCAGCCGGGTCTCCGCCCTGTCCTGATGATGCAGAAGAATAGCGGCGCTTAGACCACAAACCGCCGCAAACGACAGCCACGCGCCTGGCATCGCCTTATTCCCTGTCGCATGAATCAAATAGGTAGCAATAGCGGGAGTAAAGCCGCCAAAGATCGCCGTAGCAAGACTGTAAGCAAGCGAGAACCCGACAGTCCGCACCTCTTCCGGCATAATCTCCGTCAAAAAGACGACCATCGCGCCATTGAAGCTGCCATAAAGAAACGAAAGCCACAGTTCAACCATTAGCAATCTGCTAAAAGAAGGCTCACCCGCCAGCCAAAGCAATGAGGGATAAGCCGTCAACAGAGTAAGAGCAGTAAAAGTAATTAACAGCGGCACGCGGCCCACCTTATCTGACAGCGCGCCCATGATCGGCAGCCAAAGAAGGTTTGTAATGCCGACACAAAGTGTAACGATCAACGTATCCGTACTTTTGAGATGGAGCACTGTGGTTCCAAAACTCGGCGTATAGCTAGTGATCGTGTAGAACGACACAGTGGTCATGGTGGTCAGCATCATGCCGAGCAAAACAACACGCCAGTTCGCCACTAAAGAACGCAAAATCTCCCGCCCGCTGGGTCGATGTTTACGCGCGCGAAAACTTTCCGTTTCCTCCAGGGAGCGGCGAATAAAGAACAGGAACGGGATGATCACGCAGCCAATCAGCAGCGGAACGCGCCAACCCCACGCCGTCATTTGAGCGGAAGAAAGCCTGGTGGTGAGAATCACTCCAATCAGCGCCGCGAAAATAACAGCACACTGCTGGCTACCCGATTGCCAGCTTACATAAAATCCCTTGTGGCCCGGAGTGGCAATTTCCGATAGATAGACCGATACGCCGCCCAATTCCACGCCGGCAGAAAACCCTTCCAGCAAGCGCCCTGCCACAACCAGCAATGGAGCAAGCAGGCCAATGGTTGCGTAAAGAGGTGTGCAGGCAATCGACAGCGTGCCAACCGACATCAGCGCCAGCGTCAGAATCAAACCAGCGCGGCGGCCATAACGGTCAATATAGGTGCCGAGCACCAGCGCACCCAAGGGCCGCATAAAAAATCCAGCGCCAAACGTCATCAGCGAATACATCAGCGAAAGAAACTCGCTACGGTTTGGAAAGAAAGCTTTGCCGATGGCGGAGGCATAAAAGCCGAACACCATGAAGTCGTACATTTCCAGGAAATTGCCGCTCGCGACACGGACAATCGCCCAAAATTTCGACCGCCGCTCATTCGGCAAAGCAGCTATACGGAAATGGACGATGTGCTTGCTCCTTACACGCCGAGGGTACCAACTAAGATCCGGCATAACAGAGCGAGAATTTTCAAGGACAGAACGCACTGCGAATTGAAGCACATGGACAAAGGCAGACCGAGCATAAACGCTGACTCGCAGCATGAGTTCTCAGAACAGGGCCTTCTGGAAGGCCAGCTTGTGCAAGCGCAAAAGCTGGAGTCAATCGGTCAACTGGCGGCTGGCATGGCGCACGAGATTAACACTCCCATCCAGTATGTAGGCGACAATTTCCGCTTCATTTCGGACTCTTTCCTTCAAATCGACAAGATCCTTGCTCAGTATGCCCTGCTCTTGGAATCGGTAAAGAGGGCGGAATCTCTTTCAAACCTGGTGGCCGAAATTGAATCGACGATTACCGATGTTGATCTCGAGTATCTGAGGGAGGAAATCCAGCAGTGCAAGGAGGGAATCGAAAGAGTTGCCCATATTGTCAAGGCGATGAAGGAGTTCTCGCATCCCGGATCTCATCGAATGAAGCCGGTCGATCTAAATCATGCTATTGAGAGCACCTTAGTTGTGTGCCGTAACGAGTGGAAGTATGTCGCCGAAGCGGCCACGGACTTAGATCCTACTCTTCCTCCTGTGCGTTGCCTGGCGGGGGAACTGAAACAGGTCATTTTAAACTTGGTCATCAATGCCGCCCACACCATCGCTGAAGCAAAAAGGACTGACGGTCTCGGCAGGATTTCCGTCTCGACTCGTCAAAGCGGCGAATTGGTCGAGATTCGAATCGAGGATAACGGCGTCGGTATTCCCGCCGCTATTCAATCCCGGATTTTTGATCCATTCTTCACTACCAAGGAAGTAGGAAAGCGAACCGGGCAGGGATTGGCGATTGCGCGCAATGTCATTGTCAAAAAGCACGGAGGAACGTTGAGCTTTGAAACGCAACTAGGCGCCGGAACAACCTTTCTCATCCAGTTAGCCATCAACGGCAAGCAAACCCGCGAACACGTAGACGAGGAGGCGCTTGCCAATGTGCAAGCGAATCAGGAGTTAGATGCTCGATAACTCCGAAATGCCTAGGCAACGTCCTTGCCATTCCTGTCAATGAAGGCCACGTATACCGCTTCCTGACCAAGCCTTTTCCCCTGCCGTCTTTGGCTCAGGTTCTGACAGCGGCTCTTGCCCAGCACAGGCTGATTACCACCGAGAAAGTTCTGCTGGAGAAAATGCTAAGCGGATCGGTTAAAGTCCTAACTGAAGTCCTTTGCCTGACCCACCCTTTGGTTTTCAGCCGTGCCAGCCGAATCCGCGATACTGTCAAGCAGTTGCTGGTACGCACTGGTCTCTCCGACTGCTGGGAGTTTGAAATGGCGGCCATGCTGTCTCAGATTGGCTGCATTAGCCTGTCAATAGACATTCTGCAGAAGCTCAGGGCGGCCTCATGAGAGTAAGAGGATTCGATTGAGTGTTTGATTCTCCCAGCCTGCTTTTTTCCTCCATCGTTTCAGTGACTCTCGCTTGTGTTGGGCGGCCGGGAGGAGATGGAGGGCTCTCTGGCGCATGGTGGCCCGTGCGCGCGGCGCAGTGTCTTTGCGGAGGTGCCCGGGCGTCTTCGCCGAAGCTCATATCGAGCCTCCCGCGGAGGGTGTTTTCCCGGGCCCCCCGGCTGCGGGGATCCGCCAGGATAGGCTTGGGATCAGGCGGATCCTCGGTGCTAT
>JBJMGL010000414.1:0-8745 GCA_045807985.1 Bryobacteraceae bacterium | reverse complement strand
GCCCGCCAAGCTGAGTAGCTGAAGAAAGCTATTGATATACTGAAAACTGCTGCGCCCGTAGCTCAGTTGGATAGAGCGTCTGGCTACGAACCAGAAGGCCGGGTGTTCGAATCACTCCGGGCGCACCATTCAAGCCCTTGATTTCATTGACCCATAAACCTTCTATTCTAGGTTTTCATACGGGACATCAAGTAGAATCCCACCAACACAAAGATGAGATCGGGGGACCACGCCGCCATAGCTGGCGGTAGCTGGTTCAGATCGCCGATCTGCTCGAATACCGTTCCAATGCTCCAGTAAGCGACAGCGATTCCCAGGCTAATTCCGACACCTGTCATTGCGCCTTTGTTACCCGCGATAAAGGCGAAAGGGATGCTCAGCACAGCCATGATAAAAGCAAACAGCGGAACAGCGAACTTTTTGTAGTACTGCACGCGAAGGGGAATCGTTTCGAAGCCACCGAGCTGAAGCTCATTGATATATCGGCCCAGCTCCTTGAAGTTCATCTCCCTATATTCCTTCTCTTCTTTAACAAACCAGGACGGAGGCTCAGTGACCTCAGGGAAAGTAGCGGAAGCACCATAAAACTGGTGGTAGTCGTCAAACTTTTCTCCTGTCTTATGACTAATTCCGTTTTGAAAGCGCCATGTTTGCGCATGAGGGTCCCAAGTGGCGCGATCCGCTGAAATCTGGTGAACCAGTTGAAAATTGCTGGGGTTCAATTCATAGACATTGACGCGGGACATAACAGCCTGGTGCGGGTCCAGCAAACGAAAGTTGTAGATTCGCGACCCCTGCCCATAAACCCACTGCCGGTCTGGCCGCAGATAGGTCGCTACCGGCTTTTTCTTGATCTCCGCGCGTAATCGCTCCTGCCGCCGGTTGGCTTCCGGTATGTAGTAGTGATCAAAAGCAAATAGGGCCGCGCTGATCGCGAAACTGATCACCAGAACCGGTGCCGCTAAACGGTGGGTGCTGACTCCCCCCGCCTTAAATGCTGTCACTTCGTTATACTTCGTGAGAATTTGGAAGCAGATTTGCGAGGCTACCAGGGTCCCAATCGGCGTCAGATCATAGACGAGCTTCGGCGCAAGGTGCCAAAGATAATCGAGCATGGTTGGCATCCCGATGTCATTCTTGACCATGTCGCCCAGGAGTTCAAAAAACGTAAATACCTCGATCAGCAACACGAGCGTTACCAGAAGAATGGCAAAGTAGAACAGAAAGCTATGGAGAACATAGCCGTCGATCAGCAAGGGACGAAAAGCAAACCGCCGCGCTGTTTCAGGATGCGCCTCGCTGCCACGGCCAACCTGCACAGAACTGAACTTCGAGATGAGACGCGCCCAGAATGCACGGAACCCGCGAAACGCGTCAGGATCGCCAGCCTTTTCCAACCGGGACAACAGAAAAACACTGAGGATGGCGAAGACCGCGTCCGGTGTCCACACGGCAACCGGCACAGGCAAACTGCCCTTTCGAGCTAATCCAATCAGGGTAATGAAGCTGAGGTAGTAAATAAAAGCGATGACCACCGTGGTGATGAATGCACTGGATTTGCCGCCCTTACGGGAGGAGATGCCGAGCGGCACGCCGACTAATCCGAGCAGAATGCAAGCCAGCGGAAGAGCAAAGCGCTGATGGAATTCGATAGCCGCGTCAACATACTCTTCATGGGACAAGTTGTGACGCCGGTAAACGCGTTTGTAGAGCGGCCCGGTATCCATCTCCTGCACGGTTTTATTCAGCTGCAGCTCTTCTTGTTTTTGGGCCTGTAAAACCTCAATTTGCGTCGGCGCCGCCGTGGTGATCACTTTTCCTTCTTTGTCCCGTTCGCTTGTGCGCACTCCTCTCATCTCCAGGATAATGCGATTGTTAGCGGCATCAGGATGGGGAAGCGCTTCTTCCGCCACAATGATGCGAGGGCCCTCGCCTCGATCCTTGCCTTGCTGCTGGAGTTCCGTGGACGGGGTTATGTCGGCAATAAAGACGTGACGCCAGATCACGTGCTTATTGGCGGAACTGACATCGCTGGCGTAAAGAACAGTGTTTGGGAACTGCTCATTGAAGATGCGTGATTCGATCTCACCCGTCAACTGCGCCGCGGCAAAGTTGCGCGCCGCTTTCGATTCCAGGTGAAGCGTTAAGGGAGTCAGCCAAAGCGAAGAAAGCGCCGTCAGCACCATCGCGAAAAATGTGAACAAAAGAACGGGCCGGGTCACAGTGGCGCTGGAGATTCCAGAGGCGCGCATGGCAATAATCTCGCTATCCGCGGACATGCGGCTCAATCCAACCAGAACGCCGACGAGCGCTCCGAGGGGAAGCGCGAACGGAATTGTGGAAGGCAGGGCGTAAAGCAGCAGTTTGGCGATAACCTGAGGCGGCGCTGACATGCGCACGAGCAGCACCGAAAGGCGTTCAATCGTCCGAAGAAAAAGGACAAAAATAAACAGCAGCGTTCCCAGCGTGGCGCTTACAAAGATTTCGCGAAAAATCGCGCGACTTAAAATTCGCATCGATATTAGTGAGGGTCCAGAGGCGGTGACGGTACAACGGGAAGCCTGCTCCCTTCGTTTTCCGCGCGCGTTAATTCAATGCTGTCAAACAAAAGGGAAGGACAAACCACGGAGGACGTAGTGGCTTCCGAACCAGCATCCACGAGGTTAAAACTGGAGCCATTGTTGACATAGTTCAGGACAAAGGAATGATCCGAGGCTCCGGCAATGTCACGCAGATCCTTGGCGCTGAACTCTTTAAAACGCAAGCCGCGAACCAGTTCCTCACGCCCGTCCTCATAAGCTTTATAAACCAGAATGGGCGTGTTTAACGTACGGGCAACCCCATTCTTCTGCAGTTGACGTCCCAGTGATTCCAGTTCTTGAAGGTTTGCTGTAGAGGGGAAATCCATTCGCCGGATGATCAAACCATACTTGAGACCTGTTGTTTTTACTTTTTCGAGCAACTTCGCTTTGAGTTGAGCGTCAGGAACACCGCCATCGACTTGCACGAACAGGTTGCCGATCGTGGCTGCTTCGCTCCCGAACCTGCCCGGAAGACGCCCATGCCCGTTGGAAGCATTAAAGGCGCGAACTGGTTGCCGGCTTAATAGGAAATTCTTCAACACTCCCTTTTCGACGAGGGTCACGCGTTCTGCGGGTACCCCCTCGTCATCAATTGGATACTGCCCCGTTAATGGGACATCTCCGAAGCGATGTTTCGAGGGATCATCAACCATTGTGATCCAATCAGGCATCACTTTGGAGTTGATTTTAGAAGCCCATACGCTTTCGATAATCTGCGCCTCGGGAACATTAATTCCGGGAGGTGAAACCGGTTTGCGCGGCAGGCGGAGAGTATCCGTTAATACCTGGGCCATCATCTCCGCCGCTGCCTCGCGTTCAAAAAGAACCGGGCCATTGTAATCTTCGCCTAATGGAGACTTCGCCAGGAAATCTGTCTCGGCTGCCGTGGCTTTGGCCGCTTCCAATAATTCCTTTTCCTTGGGAAGCTGAGCCGCAAGGACCGTCGTAATAAATTGGTGGTTCCAGACCCGGGTACCATCAGGCGCGAAGGCGCTGGAAAGAATACTAAGATCTGTTAACTGCTGCGGAATCCGGAGAACTGTTCCTTCACTGTTGACAAGCCGGTAAGTGGAAGAAATACTGCGAAGCCGTACTTGCGATGCCGTCACATTCTGGTAATGAGTGAACACGGCTGATACGCTCCGAACCATTTTTCGTAGACCGCCCTCATCGAGCTTCGGCTGTGATATTGGCTGCAAGCATTGAACCGGCTTGGCAGGAGCGAAATCCGGCGTCTTATCGGGATCGGCGATTTCCGTGAGAGCCGTGCGCTTCCGGGTTATCTGGTCCACTGAAGCTTTATACAGCACATCGGTCCACAGCCATAGATTCGCCCGTATCGCCTCATAATCGTCTTCGATTGGAATCAATCCAAAGCGCGTGTTTTGGGAGAACACTGAATTGGTGTTGTCGAATTTGTAATCACCAACACGCACTTGCAGTTTCGGCTGGCGCAGATGAACAGAATTTGAGCTGGTAATACCGCCCAGGCTGGCGTTTACCGCAAAATTTTCGCTATCGCTGATCGTGTACTGAAGGAAGTATGGTTTTTCAAGGTTATTGAGTTGAAGACCCTTTGAACGAGTCAGTTCGTCCGTCATGGCACGCAGTTGTACGTCAGCGGCGACCTGCTTCGTTACGTCCGTGCCAGAGCTAAGGAGCAGCGGCAAGCCCAAAAAAGCAATCAGGATGCCGGAAGTGAGTGGCAACATCAGCGTTCAGCCCCAGGAGGCGGCAGCAGCGGCAGCTTTTGTTGCGCGTTTTGCTTTCTTTGGATCTCTATCTCCGAAACTAAAATGGCAGGCGACACGGCGGACACCGGCACGCTTCCAGACTCTGCCCCGCAGTAGCCGTTAAAAACTTCGGGACGGTCTGACGTAGCCAGTATCTTCTGAAAGCTCGAAAGAGGGGTGCCCACAATATCAGCGCCTCGGATCAACTCGTCAGGACGGCCGTCGGGATAAATACGGTAGACAACCAGGGGAACCACGGTGAAAGCCTGAAGCCCAATCCGGCCCGTTGTTGTATAACCGCTGGAAACCTCCTCGAAGTACAAGCCGTAAGGCTTCCCTTGCCGCTTGATCTCCCTCACGAGCGCAGCTCTTAAATCCGTTCCCGAAACTTGCTTCGACGATTCCACAATCAGGTTCGACTGTCGTGATATTGCCTCAAATCCCGGCTGACGTCGGCCATGAGCATTGGAATGGACAAAATCTCCCACCGGAGAGCGGGATAAAAGAAATGTCTTCAGGATGCCGCCGTCAACAACTTTGACAGGCCGGGATTTTACGCCTTCATCATCGAAATCGTAATAACCGATCAGATCGGCTCCGTGATAGCTCCGCTTCGTTGGATCGGACTCCACGCTGATAAAGGCAGGAAGCACCTGCTGGCCGAGTTTGAAGGTTTGTCCTTCGGAGATATCTTTCTGGCGGTGCCCCTCAATACGATGACCGAAGATCTCATGAAAAAAGACCGCTGAGGCCCGTCCCGATAGGATGGCAGGGCACAATATCGGTTCTGCGGAGGGTGCTTGCACAAGGGCATCCAACGTCGAAGCGACCTTGCGGACTCGCGCCTCAATCTTGCTGCTATCTGGAAAGTGGACGCTATCGGAAACTTCAATGGTGTCGAAAGCGCGCACGTCCATGCCGTCCGGGGTCAGCGCGATACCGTTCACTTCAAGCCGAAAGAGATCACTCCCACCCTCAACGGCAGCCCCCTCGGTATTAACCAGCGTTCGGATCTCGCGTCGCGCGACAAAATTTACATTTGAGCCAAGGATGTTGGGATGCTTCTTGAATTCCGCTGACCAGCTTCGAACTCTGCCCGTCCAAGCTTTGGCATCATATTGGAGCGGCGCGGAAGGCCTGATGGCGGTTTCCACTTGTTCGCTTGAAAAGTCAGCATTCTGCTCTTTACTCTGAACTAATAACTGCTGGTCGGTTTTTAACTGCGTTAAACGGCGTGACGCCAAACGATAAACGCGATCTGTTTCAGACCATAGAGTCCGCCGAATTTGGTTGGCGTCGTCGTCCAAGCTCAAGGCCGCAAAAGACGTGAAGCGAACCGGTAAACCCTTATATGGATGGTAATTATCGAAATCGGGTGAACCGATTCTGACCGTTGTATCGACGCCCCGCTCGTGATTCCGGGTGTTTTGAACCAGCGCGCCGAGCGTGGCCGAAAGGGATTGGGTTTGCTGCTCTACGACTTCATAAGCCATGTAGTACGGAGCTGGATCGGCCTTGGTCTTCAGAGTGGAAAACTCACGATTCAGTTCACCGTTTAAGATCTCAATCAGAGTTCCCGAAGGAGAGTCGGCGAACGCATGCCGGGAAGCCGCTGCTCCTCCGATAACACTAACTGCCAATACGAGAAGTAAACACTGGCGGGAACTCGTACGCCGGAATGGAAAAAACAAATATTAAGGATAGCAGCCGTTTTCAGGCATCATTGTGGTAGAGGCGTTCGTCGCCATGCTTGCAGTGACATACTTTAAGCTGCTTGACAGCGCCGAAGCGTCTGCGAATTCACAGCCCAGTATGGCGCAAAAGAAATCAGCTCCAGACACGTATACCAAACCTGAATTACGGGAACGCATCAAAAAAGAGATTGTGGCAGGCAATAAGGGCGGCAACCCGGGCCAGTGGAGCGCTCGTAAAGCGCAGCTTCTTGTGCAGGAGTATGAGAAGGAGGGAGGCGGGTATAAGAAGCCGCAGGATCCAGCACAGAAGAGCTTGAAAAAGTGGGGAGACGAGAAATGGGCCACCTCCGACGGTAAACAAGCACGGCGTAGTGGAGGCATAGCGCGGTATTTGCCGGAAAAGGCTTGGGAAAAACTCTCGCCTTCCCAAAAGGCGGCAACTAATAAGAGAAAAGAGGAGGGTTCGAAAGAGGGCAAGCAGTTTGTAGGCAATACGCCCGCCGCTGCCAGAGCCCGTAAACAGGCCACAAAAACAACTGCTGCCGCGAAAAAGAAGACAGTAACAAAGAAGCGTTCAGTAAGATGAGCTTGCGATTAGGGTTCCCGGTCATCATTCTGGGTGAAGAGGGAATTAAAAGCAATGATGCGCGCCGGTGGCAATCGAATCCCCACCTGAAAGTTTCACTGGAACACCTCCATAGGGTCTTCGACTATCTCGAAAAACACAAAATTTCGATGTACCGCATGTCATCGGATTTGGCCCCTTACGCCACACACCCGGACATGCCCCAGTTCCACAACCAAGTCAAAGAAAGCCAACAGGAACTGCAAGACATTGGCAAGCGGGCGCGAGATCTGAATCTGCGCTTGTCTTTTCATCCTTCACAATTCGTCATTCTCAACAGCCCGGACCCGGAGTTGTGTAAGAAAGGCGTTTGGGATCTTGTGGTTCAGGCCGAGATGTTGGACACGATGGGACTTGGTCCGGAAGCGGCACTGGTAATTCATGTCGGCGGTTCTTATGGCGACAACCGGAGCGGCATTGACCGCTGGTGCGCCACTTGGGATAAATTGCTGCCGGAACCTGTTAAGCGGCGGCTTGTATTGGAAAACGACGATATCCGGTACAGCGCCGCCGATGTGCTGGCAATACACGAAAGAACCGGCGTGCGGTTGATCTTCGACGTGCAGCACTTCTGGTGTTTGAATCCACAATGCCTCGAACTACAAAATACGCTGCAAGCGTTCCTGAAAACCTGGCCGGACGGTGTACGCCCTAAAATTCACTATTCATCGCCAAGAACCGAGATGCGTGAAGCAAAACGCAAGGACCGGAAAACCGGCAAGAAAAAAACAGTGTTGCTTCCGCCTGTGTGGACAGGGCACGCTGATTTCGTTCAGCCATTCGAGTTCATCAGCTTTTTCCGGAACAATCCCGATATGGAAACCGATGTCATGCTGGAAGCGAAAGCAAAGGATCTCGCTTTACTGCGTTTGCGGCAGGATTTAGCCCGCTATGCCTCCGATGTGGCAAGATGTTTCGGCTTATCGGTAGCCGAAGAGCTTGCCGAGCCGCTTGTAGAAGAGATAGCAGTCGAGGTTGAGCAGCTTGAAGCGGCTGGTTAGCGTGATGATCCGTGAGTTATCCCGTCAGAGGGTGTCACCTTTCGCCGCTTGGCCGCGGAGCAGGAATGTTTTGGGGTACGATCCGCAGCCGCAAATTTTGAACGAACCGAAGTCCTTGTGCCAGTCACCCTCCGGTACTTCGGGTCTAGTTTCGATCCAGAGCCGGAGTTGATGAAGGTCGCCAACGCTGATCGCCCGGTCTCGCATTCGGTCAATCAGGTGCTGCAGAACGCCTTCAGGAAAATTTTCCCATTGCTCGATTTTCGGCATCAACCGCCAAAGACCATTCGGCCCAGCTGATTGCCGAGACGCTTTGCCGCTTCCGGGTCACTCTCGTTGCGAAAGCGCTCAGCTAACTCAAAGAACTCCTGCTGTTTTCGTTGTTCTGTTTCGATTCCGTTCTCAATTAGTTCCAACAACATGCGGCTGGAACTCAGCCTTCGTGCTTTCGCCATGCTACGCACTTGCGCCGCGACCTTGGCCGGCAGACTAACGCTCTGGCGCACAGTCCTCTCCGCTAATCTCATATGACCAATATGCACCAGGATGGTGCATATCTGAAGTTTGGCCTTTCAGGCCGCCGCCTTTCGAATAAATCGTTCGTAATCTGGCTCCAGCTCAAATTCCTCCAGCGCCTTGGACTGTTGTACGACTTCACGCCGTAGTAAGCTCATCAGATCCTGACACGATGGCCGGGTGGCGTTTCTGCGCCACTTCGGCAGCGGTTCGTAATCACCGGCGTGCTGTGTGCCGAACGCTTCCAAACTCGCCAGCAGTAAGGCTGCGTAGCAGGCCACCACAAACGCGGGCTGGCGCTCCACGCTGGCCTGTACGCGCACCTGCGCCTGTCCCACGCCGAGCGTGTCTTTGACTTCTTTATGCTGCACCTCAATCTGCCAGTGGTCCCAATACGCCTCCACCAACTGCCTGACCGAACTGGTCCTATCGGCCGTGAACAAGTACGCGGGGGCGCGGTAGTAAGTCTTTTTCCGATTCTTCCAATAACGCCGGTAGCGCGTCGACGCTCATACGATCAACCGCAACGAACGCTGCTGCGTTCCGGTGCGCCACAGCACCTTCCTGCAGCTCCTTATAGCGCACCAGCCGGTG
>JBJMGL010000413.1:0-11661 GCA_045807985.1 Bryobacteraceae bacterium | reverse complement strand
GTATACCTTCCCGGATGGACACAGCATCTTCATGCTGGCCGAAGGACGTTTGGTGAACTTGGGTTGCGCCACGGGCCATCCGAGCTTTGTCATGAGCAACAGCTTTTCCAATCAGACGCTCGCACAGATCGATCTTTGGAAGAACAAAGATACCTACGAGGTGGGCGTTTATACGCTGCCGAAGAAGCTCGATGAGGAAGTCGCACGACTGCACCTGGAAAAAATCGGCGTGAAACTAACGACGCTCACTCCAAAGCAGGCAGAGTATCTGGGTGTGGCGATCGAAGGGCCTTATAAGTCTGAGCATTACCGTTACTAATTGGATCGGTAGCTTTGTCCGGGAACCCTCGCGATAGGGTTCCCATTAGACCCCAGTTCATCAACTAGAATTTCAGATAGGGACGAGATGAGAAGCAGGGCTGGGTTATCGGAACTCCAGTTTATTTCGGGTATGTTGTCAATGGTGATCGCCATTGCGATGTTGCCCTGTTTCGAGTAGACAAGGCCAACGTCGCTACGCAGGTGATCGAGGGTTCCCGATTTGCTGGCAATTTCGACATCCTTCATGTTGCGTCCGATGCCGTTGCGGTCGCGCTGGCGTTTCAGAATCGTGAGCATCTCTTCGGAAGCAGTTTTGCTGACTAATTCTCCGCGATAGAGCTTTTCAAGAATGGTCACCATCTCGCGCGGAGTAGTGCGGCCAATTCCCCATTTCTTGTTTTCGGGTTTGGCACCTTCGATGGTGATGCCGCTCGGTGTCGATTTCAACTGATTGCCGTCGCCTAAAATCTTCCGCATCACGCGAGTTTGGACTAAGCCGAGTTGCGCCATGTGGGTGTTTACGGCGTTTCCGCCAATACGATTTAACAGCAGGTTCGTGGCTGTGTTATCACTGAGCACGATCATCAGATCGACGATGTCGCGGATGGGAAGTTGATCGCCCGCGGAGAGTTCCTGGAGAATGCCGCTACCCGATACTTTTTCGCTTTCTGTAATTTTGATCGGCTCGGACAAGCTGAGCTTCCCCTCTCCCGCTTCCGCAAAGCACTCGACCATAATGGCGAGTTTAATGGTGCTGGCTGTGCGCACCGGATCATTACCGCGCAGCTCATAGCTCTTTCCGGTGTCCAGATTTTTCGCGTACAGCGAAACCACCCCATCGAAATGTTGAATTTTGGCGCCGATGCGCTCGTTGAGCTTAGGACTAGTGTCGGCTTGCCGAGCGCAAAGACCCGGAAGGCAAAAGAGAATGGCTATCCAACGTTTTTTCACTTTGCTTATTCTAGACACTTCACCGGCTGAGGCAAGGGTGACCTTTCCAAATGAAACGTAGCGGCCAGTCGATGCACTTGGTAATACCGATGCGTGGGGTGGCAGCTATTTCAAAGCTCGGTTTCTCGCGCCAGCGGCGAATCGTCAATGCGCCCTCGTCCAGCCGCAGGCCATAGTGCCTCCTGGTGATATCCAGCGCTTGCGTGAGTTTGCCTGGGCCGTTCGCAAGTCCGGCGCTTGGTCCCTTCCAGTGACGGCGTTTATACATGGTTGCCAAATCGCAAAGCGGGGCCAGCGCGCGGATGAGAACGCAGCCGGGAAGTCCGTCGCGGTCCGCAACAACATTCAAGCATTCGTGCATTCCGTAGATCACGTAAACATAAGCTCGGCCGGGAGGCCCGAAGATCACCTTGGTGCGCTCGGTGATGCCACGCGCCGAATGAGCGGCAAGATCATCGGCGCCCAGGTAGGCTTCTGTTTCGACAATCATTCCGGCAGTGTGGTTGTGCAGAATCACGCAGCTGAGAAGATCGCGGGACACATCAATGGTTGGCCGCTCGTAGTATTCCGTGCTCAGAAGTTCGGTTTCCTCCAGCAAGCGGGGAAGAGTGTAAGAGTCGTTTATAGATTGAAGTTCCCTTTTCAATTTGTAATACGGCGAAAAGTACGCTAGAACATTAACACGGCCTCAACTATGAGAATCTTCACGGCCATTGATCTGCCCTCCACGGCCCTGTTACGGCTGGAGCGGCTCTTGAGCGTTCTGCGTCCCGAGGCGCAGATTAATTGGAGTCCGCTGGACAACCTCCATATCACGACAAAATTCATCGGGCAGTGGCCCGAAGAGCGGTTCCCGGAATTGACAAACGCCCTGTCCTCACTGTTACCTTGCCGACCATTCCAAGTCGAGTTAAAAAATCTAGGCTGGTTTCCGAATGGCCGTTCTCCGCGTGTATTGTGGGTAGGGGTTCATGGCGGCGATGGGCTGGCCGAGCTGGCTCGGAGAACAGAAGAGAAGCTGCAGGAGTTGGGAGTACCAAAAGAGAGCCGGGAGTTTAGTCCACATCTTACGCTGGCGCGTATCAAAAGGCCTGTTTCCCTGTCCAGGCTCAAGCAGATCGTCGGTGAGATAGAATCGGCCGAGTTCGGCGAGTTTCCTGTGTCCTCCTTTGCTCTGTTCCGCAGCGATCCAGGGTCAAATTCAAGCATTTACCGGAAGCTGCGCGATTTCCACTTCCAAGCGGCCATGGCCGCCTCGTAACATCTAGAGAGTGCCTTCCGTATTGCTTATTGCAACCTCCACGCTGCTAGCCTACCTGATTGGCGGCTTACCCTTTGGTTATTGGTTTGTGCGGCTGATTTCCGGCAAGGACATCCGCACCATGGGAAGCGGGAATATCGGCGCTACCAATGTGCATCGAACCGCCGGGGGTAAGGCGGGAGTCATCGTTCTGCTGCTCGATATCCTCAAGGGTTTTGTCGCGGTTTTTCTGGCGGCTTACCTCACGCATAACGACGGCATTGGAGTGGCGCTGACCGCCGTGGCGGTGATGTTGGGCCACTGTTATCCGGTTTTCCTCCGATTCAAAGGAGGTAAAGCGGTCGCTTGTTTTATCGGCGTGTTTCTCTATTTAGCGCCTTTGGCGCTTCTAGCAATTACCGTGGTGTTCCTCGCAACGGTTGCTCTTAGTAAACACATCTCGCTTGGTTCGATTATCGGCGCTGCTTTATTTCCCTTCGCACTTTGGTTGATTTACACTCCTTCGCAACCAATTTTGCTGGCTGCTATTGTTTCGGCGGCGCTGATTATCTTCCGGCATAAGGCGAATATTGAGCGACTGCGCAAGGGAGAGGAGCATGTGTTTTCGTTAAAAGGCGGGAAAGCTGTCTAACAGCTATCAATTGAGCCGTTTGTGCGTGCTGGGCGCGGGCAGTTGGGGCACGGCTCTCTCCATTGCTCTGGCTTCACGATTTGAGCAGGTCAACTTATGGGCTCACAATGGCGAGCGGGCACGGGAGATGGCCACCGCTCGGGAAAATACAGAGTATTTGCCGGGCTTTAAGCTGCCGCGGAATATCGAGATTCGCTCTGAATTCAATTCGGCATTAGAGGAAGCGGACGTTGTGCTGTATGTTGTTCCATCCCGATATCTGCGGCAAACAACCCGGCTTCTCCGCGAGAGTTTACCGCCAAATGCCAAGCTTGTGAGCGCGACAAAGGGACTGGAAGAGGGTTCGCTTTGCCGCATGTCTCAATTAATAAAAGAGGAACTGGCCACGGGTGACGAACGCGCGGTTGCTGTGCTTTCCGGACCTACCTTTGCTAAAGAGATTGCGGCTGGTGAACTGGCCGCCTTAGTAATTGCATCAGACGACTCGGTACTGGCGGAACAGATGCAATACGCGTTGGCTACTCCCCAACTGCGCTTTTACGCCAGCACGGATGCTGTTGGAGTGGAATTGGGAGCGGCGTTGAAAAACGTAATTGCGATCGGGGCGGGCATTTGCAGCGGCCTGGGTATGGGGAACAATAGCGTCGCGGCATTGGTGACCCGGGGACTGGCGGAGATTACACGTCTCGCCGTTAAAATGGGCGGCCATCCACGAACACTAAGCGGATTAGCCGGGCTGGGCGACTTAGTGCTTACGGCCACGGGACATTTGTCGCGCAACCGCTATGTGGGAGCGCAACTAGGACAGGGACATAAACTGAACGAGGTTCTGCGGCACATGAAGGTAGTGGCGGAAGGCGTGGGAACCTGCCGCGCGGCGTACCTGCTCGGGCAACGAGAGGACGTTGACCTTCCCATCATTAGCAAAATGCATGACGTCCTTTACCAGGAAAAAGACCCGAGAGAAGCTATTCGCGAGCTAATGGAACGGCCATTAACTATTGAGTAACGGCGTGTAAACCTTCGAACTCCTCACCTCGTTTGGTCAGGTGGGGAAGCTAATGGGTACTCTCTCGGTTACAGACGAGGCATACCGCCAGGGCAGCTCGACTGCCAACATTAAGCCATACGTAACAGAATTGGATGTGCAACTGATGTGCCGGGTACGGGACGGCGACATCTACGCTTTCAGCCTGCTTGTCGAAAGATACCGCAAACCGCTTATTTCCTTTTTGCAGCGTACCGTGCAGAACCGTTGATTGAGGAAGCTCTGATTGACGATGTAAAGGCACAGGAGATTCGTGATGCCGTCAATCGCTTACCGGCCACGCAGCGCGCGGCGGTTATCATGCACAAATACCGCGAGCTGGAATACTGCCAGATTGCCATTCAGTTACAATGCTCCGAATCCGCCGTGAAGAGCCTGCTTTATCGCGCTTACGAGCACTTACGAACCAGCCTGGCGCATTTTGGACACGCTACGCCAAAAGCTTTGGAACAGTAATCAGCTCTGGCGCTTCTCTTTTGCCTGCGTGCGCCGGTAATCAAGCCAGGAGTAATAGCCGATCATGGTTTTTGCATCAGCGATCTGCCCTGCCCGGATTGCCTCCCTCAGCTCGCTTTTGGAAAACCACTTGATTTCGATACGCTCGTCATCCATGGGCTCCTGCTCGCCGGCAGTCAGGCCGGTCGCCAGAAATATCGTCATTTTCTCCGCCACGTAACCAGGGCTCGGCCAGAACGATGTTAGCTTTACCCAGTTTTTAGCGCGGCAACCGGTTTCTTCGCGGAGTTCACGCTTGGCAGCTTGCAACGGAGACTCACCCGGATCAAGACGGCCCGCCGGCAATTCCCACAGCTCTTTCTCGGCAGGGAGGCGAAATTGCTTGACGAGCAGAATGCGATCTTTTTCATCGACAGCCATCATGACCGCCGAGCCGGAATGACAGATAATCGCCCGCTTGATTTCAAAGCCGCTCGGATCGTTCGCTACCTCTTCGACGACAGTGAAGATTTTGGTTTTCAGCAGCTCTTTGGAGGAAATAACCTTCATCTCTTTACGGTAACGGGTACACCCAAGAATTGCGTTGCGATACGTTGAGCTTTGGAACTCATCAGCCCTTATGCGCCTCGTTCGGTCAGGCGGCCTGTTATGTTTCAGCGGTGGCAAAACCTGACCTTTTTGCACTGGCGGTACGAACCGGAAACGATTAAGCGATTATTACCTCAGGATCTTAAAATCGATACTTTCGATGGGAGCGCATGGGTTGGGCTGACACCGTTCGTATTGTGCGATCTGCGTGCGCCATTTACGCCAGCGGTGCCGTGGATCTCACACTTTCCCGAGACGAACGTGAGGACTTATGTCAAGGGACCCGATGGTACACGCGGAATTTGGTTTTTCACCCTGGAAGCCGACCGCTTCCTGGCGGTCCTGGCGGCTCGAACGCTTTATCGCCTGCCATACCGCTGGGCTGCCATGCGAGTACGACAGCCTAACGAGCGAGTAGTGGAGTATCAGAGCCAACGAAAGCGTCCTTTTGCGGCAGCACAAACCGACATTGCCATCGCAAAAGGCGAAAGGATCGTATCCGGCCCGTTTGACAACTTCCTTACTGCCCGGTACCGGCTCTATACCACCTTCGGCCAGCGGATTGCTTTCGCGGACATCGAGCATCAACCCTGGTCTCTGTACATGGGCACTGTTTTGCGCTTACAGCAAAATTTGGTGGAACGCTCAGGGCTGCCGCAACCAGCGGGAGCGCCAACCGTGCATTTCTCACCCGATCTCCTGGTTCGGATCGGCAGAGTGCAGATATTTGGTAGTAGACCGGTCCGCATAGCTCAGTAAGGCATTTCACACAACATCTGCTCTCTGCACTGAACACTTACTTCCATCGAGAGTAAAGCCACCTCGTTCTCACTGTGATTGTGGGAAGTACTGCTTTTCCGGTCAGCGATCTTCCTCCGCTTGGTTCCGACATTCCTATGACTGAAAAATCGCCCGACGATATTTTTGCTTTGTGCTCGCGTTTTGACCTCGACCAAGAGAGTTATCGCGTGTTTCCGAAAAGAAAGCCGATTGTACACTTTTCGAACAATCCCGAACCGTCCGTTACGGCGCCCCTAGAGTCAGAACGCTCTTCTTCGGATAGCGAAGAGGATCGCGCTCCCGCTGGCCAAATCAGCCGAACAGCTTTACGCAATCTTTGGCGTCACATTGAGCTATCGGAAGGCAAAGGCAAGACGCTCAGCTTTAACGACCTGCTCAAATCGAGTGTTTTCGTGTATGGCACGGCGGGCGGTGTGGGAGCGACGACGGTTTCCGCCACGCTCGCGCACTTATTTGCCAAAGAGGGCAGGGGCTGCGCGGTTGTTGACGACCGGAACGAATCCGTACTGCCATTCTTTTTCGGCGGGCAACGCGCCATTTCTGACGGCAAGCGTTACCCTGGCCTGCACGCAGCCTCGGGAACAGAGGTTCGGATTATTACCCGGAAAACTCATGACACTGATTTGACGGAAAACGAGACAGGAGGCCAACCCTGTTGGCTGGAGCGTAGCGTTTCTCTCGTTCAGAAATATTTGGATCACTTAGTTGTCGATGTTCAGAGAGGCCAAGAGGCGGCACTGCCAGCGGTTGCAACGCCCGTTGCTCTGCTTGTGGCAGTTCCCGATGTCAGCTCGCTAGTGGGCGCCAGGGCTTTAAAGCGGACTTTGAGCGAGAAAGCCAGCGGTTCCAAACTGATTTGTGTTCTAAACAAGTTTGATTCCGCCCAAGCGCTTCACATGGAAATTCGCGGCTGGTTCAAAGAGAACTTTTCCCAAGTCTTAACGTTGAGGCGCTCCGATCTGATTGACGAAGCTCTTGCCGAAGGCCTCACCGTCGTTGATTGGGCGCCGCAAAGCACGATTGCAGCCGACTTCCTGCACTTACTCACAACCATTCAGAACATCATGCCCGCTTCTCTAGACTCCCAACCCCAGGGAGGAATCTCCTTATGCTCCTAAGCTCCAAGAATTCTCCGGTAGTTCCGCACAGATCTCTTCTTTGGTCGATTGTATTGATCCCCGCCATTTTGGTTTTGGGATTTCTGCTTCGTTTGCCCCTGGTCTGGACCGATCAAGCAATCCTGAGCGGTCTTCTTATTTTGTGCAGCATCGTTCTGGGGCGCTTAAGCGAGTCACGCTCCATCACGTTTGCTTTAACTGTACTTTCGGTGTTTTGCACTCTTCGTTATGGGATCTGGCGCTGGACCAGTTCGATCACCTATCTCAATAACTCTGGTTGGCATGTTGACGTGATTGGACTGATCTTTGCCTTGCTGCTGCTCCTGGCGGAAACCTATGCCATTCTCATTCTGATTTTGGGTTACTTTCAAAGCGCCCGGCCTTTAAAGCGAAAACCGGTTGCGCTGCCGGGTGATACGGACCTCTGGCCTTCTGTCGACGTTTACATTCCGACTTATAACGAGCCGCTGGACGTCGTTCGACCCACTGTTTTAGCGGCGCTCGGCATTGATTGGCCAACTGACCGGCTCAACGTTTATATCCTCGACGACGGCAGGCGCGAAGCCTTTCGCGAGTTTGCCGCCGAATGCGGAGTTGGATATCTTACCCGCTTCGACAACGCTCATGCCAAGGCTGGAAACATCAACAGCGCGTTGAAGGTGACGAAGGGCGAATACATTGCCATTTTCGACTGCGATCACATCGCTACGAGATCGTTCCTGCAAGTCACGATGGGATGGTTCCTGAAGGACCGTCAGCTCGCGATGGTGCAAACGCCTCATCACTTCTACTCGCCCGATCCGTTTGAGCGCAACCTGAATGTGTTTCGCAAGATTCCGAATGAAGGTGCGCTATTCTATGGCGTTGTTCAGGATGGAAATGATCTTTGGAATGCCACCTTCTTCTGCGGCTCCTGCGCGGTGATCCGGCGCGAAGCGCTCGAACAGATTGGAGGCATTGCGGTTGAAACAGTAACAGAGGACGCGCACACAGCTCTACGGCTGCAGCGCCTCGGCTGGAATACGGCGTACCTCGGAATCCCGCAGGCAGCCGGTTTGGCGACAGGCAGCTTGTCCGCCCATGTGGGGCAACGAATCCGCTGGGCACGCGGCATGGTACAAATTCTCCGCACAGAATGCCCGCTGTTCGCGAGCGGCTTAAAACTGCCGCAACGTCTTTGTTATCTCAATTGCGTTGTCCATTATCTGTACGCCATCCCGCGGCTGATTTTTGTGAGCGCCCCGCTGGTCTATCTCATTTTGGGAAGGAGCAACCTGTATGGTTACATTTGGGAAATCATTGCGTATGCAGCGCCGCATCTGGTTCTCTCCAATATGGTTAACTCCCGAACGCAGGGAAGCCACCGGCATTCGTTCTGGAATGAGGTGTATGAGATGGTGCTGGCTCCGTACATCCTGCTGCCCACCAC
This sequence comes from Bryobacteraceae bacterium, assembly GCA_045807985.1. Taxonomy (GTDB): domain Bacteria; phylum Acidobacteriota; class Terriglobia; order Bryobacterales; family Bryobacteraceae; genus Bog-105. The sequence continues at coordinate 3,057 of JBJMGL010000413.1, read as the reverse complement.
GTTCGCCCTGATTAATCCGAAGTGGGGCAAGTTCAATGTCACAGCCAAAAGCAGCGTTGTGGAAGAAAGCTTCTTTGACTGGAAAATAGCGCGGCCCTATCTGTTCCTGATTGCCCTCAACGTCATTGGCATCGCCATGGCGATCCCCCGTTATTTCATGGGGAGCGATCCATCCGGCGTTCTTATCGCCAATGTGATCTGGGCATTTTTGAATATGCTGATGCTCGGCGCGTGTGTTGCTGTTTCACTCGAAAGCAAACAGCGGCGTGCCAACGTTCGAGTGGATGCGCCACTAACCGCAACGTTATTGATTTCGCCGGAAGACGTACATCACTGCCGCGTCATCGACCTTTCCGAAGGCGGCGTGGCGCTGCGGTCGGAGCGCATTCTCAATGTGGCGGCAGGTCAGGAAGCGCTCGTTGTGCTGCGGGCCGGCGACGAGGAACACCGCTTCGCCGTCGAGACCGTTCGCACCAGCGAGAACCGTATTCATATGCGGTTTCTAGCCAGCGATCTGGCGCACCAGAGAGCGATTACCAAGATTGTTTACGCCCGAGCTGACTCGTGGCTGGACTGGACCAAGGATCAGAGCCGGGATCGCATTCTCAACAGCTTAGTGAACGTGTTCGGAATTGGCGCGCAAGGCCTTTGGATGCTGCCAAGCCTTCTGATTAAACGGGAACGGAAAGCCGATCCCAAGAAAAAGACCGCAGCCGATCCCAAGCCGGTCCTTTTGCCAATGATTCTACTCCTGTGTCTCGGCTTCTCTTGTTATCAGGCTCAGGCCGAGCCAACAGCCGGGTTTCGGGATCATCAGAGCCTTCTGGATCTGGGCCGCAAAAGCGCTGTTGTTTTACGCGGGTCCGACACAAAAGCGAGCGTCAGCTTCGTATTGCCCAGCACAAAGATTGTGGAGGGAGCTAGCCTTTCCCTCCATTATCAAGTGAGCCATTTGCCGCCGGGAGGCACAGCCAACCTGAATGTGGCCTTGAACGATGTGGATGTAGCAACGCTGCCTTTAAACAGCGGCTCCGTCCCGCCGGAGGCAAGTCACATTACCCTGCCGCCAGATCTGCTAGTTCATGACAACACGTTGTCTTTTCGTTTCCAGCAACAGTGCGTTAGCCCCTGCAAGCTGGACACCAACGACGGAGGTTTATTGCGTATTGAGCCGACTACGGAACTCGAAACTTCCGGGACCGTACTCGCATTGCCCAATCGATTATCGATGCTGCCCTCCCCGTTTGTTGACCCGTCCGTACACCGGCCGGTTACCATCCCGTTCGTCTTTGCCTCACAGCCCGATTTGCCGACATTAAAAGCAGCCGGGGTGCTTGCGTCCTGGTATGGCGTGTTGACTGACTATCGCGGCAGTCACTTTACGGCCTTCGTTGGACAAATTCCCTCTGGCAACGTCGTCCTGTTTGCCCGATCCGGCTCGGATCTTCTCCTTCAATTAGGGCTTTCCGGATCTGACTCCAGCATTGCGATCCGTGACAACCCATCGGATCACTACGGGAAGGTGCTCGCCATCATCGGGAGGGACAGTTCTGACTTTCTAAAGCTGGCGTATGCGCTTGCTTTGAATCAGGTGCGGACTGATGCTGACCGCACCGTAATACCTTCTATTTCATTGCCGGAAGGCGGAACTTCGCTCGACGGCTCACGCTGGCTGTCCTCGGATCAATCGCTGGCGATTGCTACGGGAATTAATGAAAGCCTGCTGCATGTGAAGCAAAACTCGCCGGCTAAACTCTATTTTCGTATTGCGCCCGATCTGGATTACCGAACGAAGACCAGCGTTCCGCTCCATCTTGGCTTTCAGCTTTCCGGTTTAAACTCCGGGGAGCATATCTCGCTACTGATCAAATTAAATGACGTTGCCGTTACCCGGCGCGAACTCACAGCAGATAACACCGCCGCGCCCGAAATGCAAAGCTTTGCGATTCCCGTTACGCTGCTGTATGCCAGTAATACCTTGACGGTTGAGTTAGCGGCGGATCGCTCGGCTCCTTTTGGCTCTGATCTGTCGGGACTGGACTTAAAGATACTGCCCAGCACAAATCTTGACTTGCAAAACCCCTCGCACTTTGTGCGCATGCCAAGGCTTGATCTTTTCGCTGCTTCGGGTTTCCCGTTCACAGCAGAGCGGGATCTCAGCCGGACTGAGATCATTCTTCCCCGTAATTCGACCGGGGCGCAGATTGGCCTTTATCTTGATGCTCTTGGATTCTTGGGCGCGCAAACAGCTTACCCAGCATTGCGGTTCAATTTGACCGATGCTGCCCGTATGTCCAAAGGGAGCGGCAAAGATCTTCTGGTCATCGGAAGCAGCAACGACAGTTCCCCTTTTCAGCCCTTTACATCGCAAATGTTACTGAAGCCTTCAGGGGGAGGTTTCTTTAGCGGAGAACTCTCGCTGCCATGGAGCGAATGGCTGAGCCGAGCCTGGATGGGCCGGAGTGAAGAAAGCCGCAAACTGTCGGATCTGCTGAATCGCGAACCGGGACCGAGTCTCTTGATTGAACAGTTCTCAAATCCGCTGGCGCCAGGCCGGACAGCCGTCGTGCTGGCGACCAAGTCAGAAGGGGACGATCAATCATATTTCACGCGATTGACGGAAGAAGCCCGGCAGGGCAACATCTCGGGTGGTTTGGTGCTGGCAGATGACAAGCAGTTCCATTCTTTCCAGTTGACTTCAAGCTCGTACACATTGGGGTCGAGCCTTTCTTCCACCGCGATCTATTCCACGCTCAGGTTTTATCTCTGGCTTGTGCCGGTTCTCCTCATCGTCGCCGCTATCGGTGTCGGGCGCTGGTGGGAGCAGTATCTAGAGCATCAAGCCCATAAGCGATTAAGCATTGCCGAATAGCCATGCGCGGACCGCAACCAAAAATAACCATGCACTTTTTATCGGAGTTTAGGGTGAGATTCAAAGCAGTTTTTGCTAGTTTCGTGTTAGCTGGCGTTTTATTACAAAGCGCGGCGGCGGACCAGTCGCCGGCGGTTGATCATCTGATTCAAAAAGCCCGCTCTTTGGAAGCAAGAGATCGGGCC
>JBJMGL010000412.1:0-1573 GCA_045807985.1 Bryobacteraceae bacterium | reverse complement strand
TCATTTCCATTGCCCAAATTGACGCTGGGCGCATGTACATGGAAGCTCGGTAGCTGCCGGTTTTGTCGTACGCCTCCGGCGTGCGGAACCAATAGCCCTTGGTTTCGTACACGGTGTGATAAGGCCCCCACGCGGTTCGATAGCCCTCGTCCTTCATGTTATTGGCGAGCATCGTGGCGGCTACGCTGAAGGTGGTGCCGATCCAGACTTCTTCTACCTGCTCGTTACCGGTCATAATCGATCCGTCGGGCGACATTCCATTTACCGCGCCCATCTCGCCGCCCGCGAATTTCATGACGTTGAAGTCATAGATTTTTTTCAGCGCGCTCTGTTGCATGGCTCGCGGAACCAGGTCGCCTAATCCAGTCATGGTTGCGTACCACTGCCCAGCGAGTTGATCTGCCTGGATGTTGTCCTTGTATTCGCTCTGTGTGTCGTAGCGAAAGTATTCGCCGTTCCAGAGTTTTTTCGTGTAACTGGTTTGAGCTTTGGCAAACAAGGCGTGATAAGTATCGGCTGCCGCGGCATCGTTCACCACGTGCGCGATTTCTTCGGCCGCGCGCACGGCGCCCAGCCATAATCCGCCGCTGTACGCGCTTTCCCCACGAACCACCCACGTATCGTAAGTTTGATCGGGGAAGCCGTCATTCTCAGGAATGCCGTCATCATCACGGTCGAACTTGCGCAGGTGCTGTAGCGCCTCCTGTACTGCAGGCCAGGTTGCGCGCAGGAACTCAACGTCCTTTTTGCCGGTGAAAACGTAGTCCTTGTAAATCATCAGGACGAACTTGCTGTTCAGGTCTTTCCAGTCGTTGGTGTTCTGCCAGCTGAACTGATTCACCAGCGCAAACGGATCCTCTTCGGGAGCGCCGAGATCGTGCGGCACCGCGCCTTTACTCTTACGCATGCGGAAATGTGGAACGCCGGTCTGTTCTGTCTTCCATTGCCATATGTATTTGTCGGTCAAGTCTTGCGGAACGGTTGCCGCAAATTGGCGCATCATCTGTTTTTCCAGGTCCGGCCAGAACTTGGTTATCGGCATGGAACCGTAAAACAGGACATCAAGCGTTGCGTAAAATGGATAGTCGTAACATTCCATGAAGGAGAAAACTTCCGGAGTCTTCTGGTCTTTTCCCAGTGGACGTCCCCAAAATGATCCGCCATCAGCGATGATGTACAACTCATTGAACAATGCGCCGCGATACCACGCTGGTTTGCTCTCGTCATTTACGTAAGGCGCTTGCCATGTGTCGATGTCATCGCTCCACTTCGCTGCCTTCGGCAGGCTGTCAGCAGCAATCTTCCACGCGTTCGTTCCAGTAGCGCCGAAAAAGTCCGTGTAGTGACGAAGCCACTTGCGTCCCGCACCAAATTCCACAATTGGAAGATCCCAGCTAATGACCATTGGAATCACCCTTTTCTCGCCCGGCTTCAGCGTGAAGCGCACCGCAATTGCGCCGGCGACGTTTTCGCCGCTGCTGATCCAACGTTCATCGCTGTTCGAGAGCCGGCCATCTTTGGCAAACGGCTCCCAAACACTGCTGCCGTTCGATGCTTCCGACAGAAATGTCGT
>JBJMGL010000411.1:0-3047 GCA_045807985.1 Bryobacteraceae bacterium | reverse complement strand
CATGGGCTGATCCGGCGCGGAGCCAAGAAACGCCTTCCAGTTGAGCTTGGAGGCGTCCAGATCCGGGTAGTGCCCGTGCCGCTTGGAGTAATTCTGATACCAATGGGTCTCAATAAAGGTGATCTGCCCGAGCATTCCAGTGTCGAGAAACAGCGCTTTCGCTTCGGCGATGTGAGGCCAACTTCGCTGCTGCATGCCAACCTGCAGGACCTGTTTCGAAGCGGCAACAGCCCGCCCGAGCTGCTCGCCCTCCTCCAGCTTGTGCGTGACTGGCTTTTCAACATAGATATCTTTATTGGCCGCCAGCGCATCGATCGCTATGGGGGTGTGCCAGTGATCGGGCGTGCCGATCACGACGGCATCTACCTCCTTGTCGTCCAGCAACTTTCGATAGTCAGTGTATTCGTTCGCGTAGCTTGCGAACTTCAAGCGTGCTTGTGTCCGGCGTGTCTCGTAAATATCGCAAACGGCTACCACTTGATTGCCGGGCAGGTTTTGCAACAAGCTGAGCAGGTATTGGCAGCGGCCTCCGGTTCCAATGGCGCCCAGGCGAATCCGCTCATTTGCACCCTTAATGCGGCTGTAGGATGCCGCTGTTCCCAAGGCTGCGCCCATGAAAAGGCGGCGGCTTGTTTGATTGATTTTGCCGGACATGCTGTTAGTTTAGATTTTTCAATTAAAAGCTCTAACGTGAGATTCTCATACGGTAGAAGGAGCGCCAGACAAAATACAGCGCTATTGCTAAGAATGCCGCCGCCAGTAGATGGGCGATGGTCCTTCCATGACGACCGCTTAAGGAAACAGCGAGTTCTACCGCGAGCAGCCCGAAGAGCGTTGTGAACTTAATGATTGGGTTCAACGCTACCGAAGAGGTGTCCTTGAACGGATCGCCCACGGTGTCCCCGACCACTGTTGCGATGTGGAGGTCGGTGCCTTTCTGTTTCAGCTCTGTTTCGACAATCTTCTTGGCGTTGTCCCAGGCGCCTCCGGCATTCGCCATGAAAACAGCTTGGTATAAGCCGAACAAGGCAATTGATATGAGATAGCCGATAAAGAAATACGACTCGACAAATGCAAATGCCAGCGTGATGAAGAAAACGGTGAGAAAGATATTCAGCATGCCTCGCTGCGCATAGCGGGTGCAAATTTCCACGACACGCTTGCTGTCGTTTATGGAAGCTCTCGCGGTGTCTTCGAGATGGATGTGGGATTTGATGAACTCGACAGCGCGGTAGGCTCCGGTAATCACAGCTTGCGTGGAAGCTCCCGTAAACCAGTAAATGACGGAACCGCCGGCGATCAAGCCGAGCATGAAAGGCGGGTGCAGAATCGACAGCTTGGAAAGCAGTTCGGGCTGTAAACCGTGGGTTAGGGCTACAACTATCGAAAAGATCATGGTGGTAGCGCCTACCACGGCGGTTCCGATCAATACCGGTTTAGCGGTTGCTTTGAAGGTATTGCCCGCGCCATCATTTTCTTCCAGGTTTTCTTTGGCTTTTTCGAAATTGACATCGAAGCTGAACGTTTTCTTAAGCTCCTGTTCGATGTCCGGGATTTGCTCGATCATGGAGAGTTCGAAGACAGACTGCGCATTGTCGGTAACAGGACCGTAGGAATCGACGGCAATCGTGACTGGACCCATGCCTAAAAACCCGAATGCGACCAATCCAAAGGCGAACACGGAAGGCGCAATCATTAAATTACCGAGGCCGAGCGTGCTGATGCCATACGCAACGCTCATAAGCAGCATAATTGCCAGCCCGAGCCAAAAGGCGCTCATATTGCCAGCCACTAAGCCCGAAAGAACGTTGAGCGAAGCGCCGCCTTCATCAGAAGACGCAACTACCTCGCGCACATGGCCCGACTCCGTTGAGGTGAAAACTTTTACCAGTTCGGGTATGACCGCCCCGGCGAGAGTTCCGCAGCTAATCACACTGGAAAGCTTCCACCAGAGTGACGTGTCCCCGCCTAAATCCGGAATGATCGCGTAGGAGACAAGGTAGGTCAGCAGAATGGAAACAATCGACGCCAGCCAGACCAGCGAGGTCAGCGGGGCCTCAAAGTTCATCTTGTCAACGGCGGCATATCTTCCTCTTGAGATGGCTGCATTGATCAGGTATGAAAGGCCGGAGGAGACTACCATCATTACGCCCATCACAAAGATCCAGACAAGCAACTGGCTTTGCACCAGCGTACTTTTGACGGCCAGCACAATAAAGGAGATCAGCGCCACGGCGGTCACGCCGTAAGTCTCGAAGCCGTCCGCGCTCGGGCCCACTGAATCGCCCGCGTTATCGCCGGTGCAATCCGCGATCACGCCGGGATTGCGCGCGTCATCCTCTTTGATGCCGAAAAAGATCTTCATCAGGTCCGCGCCGATATCGGCGATTTTCGTGAAAATTCCGCCCGCTACCCGTAAAGCGGCCGCGCCGAGCGACTCGCCTATTGCAAACCCGATGAAACAGGGTCCGGCGTAATCACGCGGGATGAAGAGCAATATGAAAAGCAGTAACAGCAGCTCGACACTGATCAGGAGCATGCCGATGCTGATTCCTGCCTTCAACGGCATTTCGTAACACGGGAACGGCTTGCCCTGCAAACTGGCGAAGGCCGTTCGCGAATTGGCAAACGTGTTGACGCGCATGCCGAACCAGGCTACTCCAATACTCCCGCATATGCCAATCACGCTGAACATCAGAATTACGAGCACCTTGAACGCGTCAAAATGCTCTAAAACTCCGAAATAAAACACGAGCTGAATTGAATAATTAGCACATTAGCAAATTAGCTAATTAGCTAATTGGATGTTGCTCTTCCGTGAACTTCGAGATCGCATCTTTGTGCCTCATGATCTTTATAAACTGGATCAATGCAGTTAGGGTAAATATCCCACCAATCACCCAGTTGAGATACTGCTGACTGTTTGCGATGCGTTGAACCATCCATTTGCCGCCGAAAATAAAAACGCAGTTACCCAGCAGCGTCCCTATTCCGATGCCAACAATATAAGTGTTGTAATAGGAATTTTTAGGTTCAAGTATATTTTT
>JBJMGL010000410.1:0-11876 GCA_045807985.1 Bryobacteraceae bacterium | reverse complement strand
GGTTTTGGGTGTCCCGGAAGCCTCGTCTGCAATGTCCCTCACAAATTCTGCTAAGTCCATGCGCCCAGACGGTTGTCTAAAATCCAAGTAGGGCACGACGCGAACATTGCCTACTAAATCCTTGCCCTTTGGAATTTCCACATACAAGTGGATTTTGCGAGAGATAGCTTTTAACTGTTCTGCCTCAAGGGAAGTGAATATCGGTGACTGTAGCCCCGTTTCTAACATCCAGATCTTCGCATTTTCCTTCTCGGATCGGTTCGCCTCGCGTTTGAACTCCAGAACACGGAAAATGCCGGGGTTCTTGATAATGACGTCGCCATAAGCTTGTCATCTCCCGTTTGCTGAAAAAGGCTGGCCAAGGTGGGCGGCATGGGGCGACCCGTATGTCGGTATGCCATTTCGACACCCAACCCATAGAGAAAATTGCCTATCACGAAGTTTTCGTAAACATCCAGATTGTTACCTTAATTTCCTGCTATTCTAATATTTTCAGCGGTTTTCACCGACTTTTCCCCACGGAATCTTAGCTCTTGAAAATTGGATTTGTAAGTCTTGGCTGTCCAAAAAACTTGGTTGATACCGAAGTGATGATGGGGCAGCTTGTGGCTGATGGCCATGAGTTGACGCCTCAGCCTTCGGAAGCGGATGTCATTGTTGTCAATACGTGCAGCTTTATTAATCCGGCAAAGCAGGAATCGGTTGACACCATTCTGGAGATGGCCGAGTACAAAAAGACCGGGCAGGCGCAACGCCTGGTAGTGGCGGGTTGCCTGGTCGAGCGGTACCGGGCGGATATTCAAAAAACCCTTCCGGAAGTGGATGCGGTGCTGGGGACAAATGAGCTGGGCAAGATTACTGTTCTTTGCGAGGGCCTGGAGCCGAAGCTAGCGGTTTCAGAACCGTACCTTTATCATGATTTGACAGCTCGCGTTTTTACGACACCTAAGTATTCGGCGTATATCAAGATTGCGGAGGGCTGCGACCATCCCTGCTCTTTTTGCGTCATTCCCCAGTTCCGTGGACAGTTCCGCAGTCGCCGTTTCGAGAGCGTCATCAACGAAGCGACCCGTATGTTCGGCATGGGTGTGCGCGAGATCAATTTGATCGGGCAGGACACGACCTGTTACGGGGAAGATCTAGGCTTGAAAGATGGCTTGGCCGAGCTGCTGGCGCGTTTGGCAGCCATTCCGACTGAGCTACCGAAGTGGGTGAGATTTCTTTATGCGTATCCAAATAAAGTCACGCAGAAATTGCTCGACACAATTGCGGCGCATGAGTCTTTAGTAAAGTACATTGACATGCCGCTGCAACATGCGAGCGCGCCTGTATTAAAGCGCATGAAACGTGGAGCGAATGCGGATATCTTTCTGAAACTCCTTGAGCGCATTCGGGCGACGATTCCGGGCGTGGCGGTACGCACGAGTATGATCGTCGGGTTTCCTGGCGAGACAGATCAGGATTTCGAGGAGCTGTGCCAGTTTGTCGAAGCAGCCCAGTTTGACCGCTTGGGAGTTTTTTCTTACAGCGATGAAGAAACAAGCGGCAGTTATCTCCTGGACGGCAAAGTAGACAAGCGCACCATCTACGCGCGCAAACGTAAATTGATGGCCCTGCAACGGCGCATCTCACTGCGGCGTAACAAGCAACTGATCGGAAGAGAGTTTCCGATCCTGGTGGAAGGACCATCGCAGGAAACAGACCTGTTGTGGCAAGCTCGATTGTCGACGCAAGCGCCCGAAATTGACGGCTTCTGCTACATCAACGATTTTGGGCCTGGCGAGCCGCGACTGGGCGAGATGCGGACTCTGCGCGTGACGGAAGCTCACGATTATGATCTGGTTGGTGAGCTTGTGGATTTGCCGGAGAGCCGCTACACCGCGCCGCAAGTGGTTAACCCTTTTCCCATTCTGAGTTCCCACCCGGCCCAAACCCTGAGCATCCGATAATGGATCTATGGGTGCATCCGTAAAATGTCCTATTTGCGGTAAAGAAGTACCTCTCGACGATCCTAATATGCCCTTCTGCAGCGATCGCTGCCGGTTGCTGGATCTAGGCAACTGGGCCTCCGAGAAGTATGTGATTTCCAGCCCGCGCCAGAACGAATTGGAAGAAGCAGACGAGCCGTTCGAATCTGAAGGCCGAAATCTTTGAAGCATATTGCTCTCGTGCTGGCCACCTGGTTCGGCTGTGGATACTTTCCGTGGGGTCCTGGCACGGTAGGATCGCTCGCAGGTTTGCTCCTTGCCATGGGTGTCGAGTTTTATTTAGGCGATACGCGGAAGTTCCTTTTTGGCGTGACGTTTATCCTCTTTATGCCGGCTGTTTGGGCAGCAACGAGAACATCAGAGATAACGGGCAAAAAAGATCCTGGTTTAGTAGTAGTGGACGAGGTACTGGGGCAGTGGGTCACGCTGCTGGGAGTAACCTCGTTTAGGACAATCAGCTTTGCGGCTGCTTTTGTTCTTTTCCGGTTATTTGATATCTGGAAACCGTGGCCGGTACGGCAATTTGAGAGATTGCCGGGAGGTTACGGCATTGTGGCGGATGATATTGCCGCCGGAATTTATGGAGCGCTTATCTTGTATATAGGTGGGACGTTAAAAATTTACTGATATGGCTAGAAAGAACATTGTTTCCGAGCAGTCTGGGCAGCGCCCTACCATCACGAGTTTAGAACCGCTGGCGGCAATTACAGGCGGCGAGTTGCACATTCGAGGCCGCCATTTGACCTCGGACGGGCAGTCAACAGTTCGGCTCGGCAATCAAAAAGCGCATCTGGTTGTTGCTGGTGATTCGTACATCATTGCGAGAGTTCCGGAGTCCGCCATCGTTGGCGACTTGGTGGTCGGCGCCGGGCAACTCGAAAGTGAATTGCGCCAAACGCACCTGGGCATTCAGATCGCGGACAGTCTTCATCCGGTAGCGAATCCGGCCGTTGATCGTGAGGGCAATGTTTACAGCACGTTCAGTGGTTCACGCGGGCAGAAGAGTCCGGTTTCGATTTATAAGATTCAAACGGACTACAATTCAAAGCCTTTCGTAACGGATCTGATGAATCCGACGGGTTTGGCTTTCGACAAAGAAGGGCTGCTCTATGTATCGAGCCGCTACGACGGGATTATTTATCAGGTGACGCCGAGCGGCAATATGTCGGTGTACGTGGAAGGCATGGGAGTGGCGACAGGGATTGCCTTTGATTCCGAAGAGAACCTTTACGTCGGCGACCGCAGCGGCACGATCTTTAAGATCAGCAAATCGCGCCAGATTTATGTGTTTGCCACTTTAGAACCATCCATCGCGGCTTATCATCTGGCGTTTGGACCGGAAGATCATTTGTATGTGACGGGGCCCACTACGTCCAGCTTTGACTCTGTACACCGAGTTTCCCAAGCGGGTGAGGTGGATACCTTTTATCGCGGGTTGGGCCGGCCGCAGGGACTTGCTTTCGATGCGGAAGGCCGTCTCTATGTCGCGGCTTCGCTGAAAGGCCGCCGCGGCATTATTCGCATTGATGCGGCGCAACAGGCAGAGCTGTTCCTTTCTGGTCCCGGCATTGTCGGGTTAGCGTTTACGCCGTCGAAGGCCATGGTTTTAGCTACTCAAAGTGCGCTTTTCCGCGTGGATGTCGGTATCGCCGGGCGATTGTCGTTCTAAGCATTTTCAAGGCTGAATGAAGAACGCGGAAATTATAGCGATTGGCAGCGAATTGCTTACTCCTCAACGAGTGGATACGAATTCGCTGCTAGTGACGGAGCAGTTAAATCTGTTGGGCGTGGAGCTGGTCAGGAAACAGGTTATCGGGGATGACCGGGAGCGGCTTACGGAGGCAATTCGCGGTACTCTGAATCGTTCTCATATCGTGGTTCTGATGGGCGGTCTGGGTCCGACAGAAGATGATGTGACCCGCGATGCGACGGCAGCGGCGACCGGCAGAAAATTGGTGCTGTCTTTGGAGCAGGAATCGGTTTTGATTAACCGCTTCCGGCAGATTAACAGGCCGATGGCAAAGAATAATTTGCGTCAGGCTTATGTACTGGAAGGCGCGGAAGTGATGCCGAATCCGCATGGCACCGCACCGGGCCAGTTCCTTACCACGGACCGTGGCGCGTTGGCTTTATTGCCGGGCCCGCCTCGCGAGCTGAAGCCCATGCTGGTCAATCATTTGATCCCTCGTTTAAGGCACATCGTCCCGCCGCAGGTCATTCGGGTTCGGAGTTTCCGTATTACGGGCATGGGCGAGTCGGAGCTAGACGCTCTGATTGCGCCAGTGTACACGAAGTACACAAATCCGGCGACAACGATACTATTCTCCCTTGGTGATTTATTTGTGCATTTGCGGGCCATAGCGGAAACGGAAGAAAAAGCGGATGCTTTGCTGCGAGAGGTCGGCAACCCGATAACGGAGTTGCTGGGCGACCGTCTCTATTCGGAAGACGCAGATGAGTCGTTGGAAATGGTAGTGGGACGATTGCTGCGAAAACACCATGCGACGTTGGCGGTGGCGGAAAGCTGCACGGGCGGAATGATAGCGGCCAGGTTAACGGAACAGGGCGGCAGTTCGGATTTCTTTCTTGGCGGGTATGTCACATATAGCGAGGCGCAGAAAATAGATATTCTGGGCGTGGGGCGTGAGGTGATTGGGAAGCATTCGGCTGTGAGTGAGCCAGTGGCAGCGGCTATGGCGGAAGGCGCGAGAAAACGCAGTGGCGCGACCTATGCTTTATCTATAACCGGATACGCCGGGCCATCAGGCGGCACGGAGTTTGATCCGGTAGGAACGGTGTATCTGGGCGTGGCCGGACCGCAAGGGACGCGAGTGATTCGTGTCCGGTATGGCGGGGATCGTGGGCGAATCCGCGCGCTGGCTACACAAGGAGCATTGGATCTATTGCGTAAAACGCTGATAAGCGCAAAGCAGTAGCGCCTAATTACTGCGGAGAAGTGATTTGCGGAAATTCACCGCCGCTCGCTTCTGTTGCTTTAGCCGAAGCGGGAATATCGATATTGGCGACTGGAATTTTCTGAACAGGATGTTTGGAGAAGTTCCAAAGGGTTTGGTTCATTACTGCATAATTTTGAACCGATAATTGCTGGCCGTCCCGCAGAACCAGAGTAATAGGCGGCGTGGCAGGCCGATGTTCGGGCGCGGCGCTGGCCGTTGGCGCAGGGCTCGGCGGTTGTTGCTGACCGCTGCTCTTCATCTGCTGGATCTCCGTCGTTAACTGCTGGAGTTGTTGAGCCAGCGCATTCTGAGACTCTGCCAGAGCTTGGGCATTCGGATCAATAGGTGGTATGGAGTCATTGTAACCGCCGAAGGACGAAAGGCCCAGATCCCAGTAGGAAGGCCAACCCACGGAAGGCGCCACGAATCCTGGAAAGAATCCACGACCACGATTGCCGTTAATTGGCTTTAAAGCGCCGGGTGAGATACCCGTGTAGGAAGCAGCAGAAGGATTCAAACCGACCGGTGTCGGAAGGTCTGTTCGGATCGGGTAAGGACGCCCGCCCAGATTCGGACCGGGCGGAACGGCACCTCTTTGAAAACCTGGAGCAAAACCCGGGCCAGCAACTCCGGAGTGGTGACCTGCACCGTGCTGTGCGTAGAGGCTTGAAGATAATACCGCAAATCCTAGTATTGCCGTCCGGCAGATCGTAAATGCGAGTTGCATCGCTTACCCCCCTACGTTCTAGAATAACTTCTTATTTTTAGATGCAATTAGATGACCCATGATAGCGGCCCATACGTGCACTTTCAAGTACCGCCGGTAAAATGAAGGTTCCATGCGCATCGCTCTTGCTCAGATCAACAACACGGTTGGGGATCTGGAAGCCAATAGTGCCAAAATTCTCGAATTTGCCCGTCGTAGTCAGGAGACGGGAGCCGAGGTGGTGGCGTTTCCTGAACTTGCTTTAACCGGCTATCCGCCTAGAGATTTGGTCGAAAAAGATTCGTTTCTGGAGCGGACTGCCCATGCGCTCGATAATATTGCGAAAGAATCAGCGGCGCTGGACTTGACGCTGGTCGTTGGTTATGTGGGCCGGTCGCCGGAACACTCGGCCATCAAAGCGCAAAATGCGGCAGCGGTCATCGAGGGGGGAAAGTTGGTCTTCTGCCAGTGCAAGATGCTGCTGCCGAACTATGACGTGTTTGACGAAGCACGCTACTTTCAGCCAGCTCAAAGGCAGAGTATTTGCACGATACGGGGCAAACGCGTGGCATTAGCAATTTGCGAGGACGCCTGGAACGATAAGCAGTACTGGGAGCGGCAGCGTTACACCCGTGATCCTATTGAGGAACTGGTGCAGAAAGGCGCGGATCTGATTCTTACCATCAATGCCTCGCCTTGGAACATCGGCAAGCGCAGGCAAAGAGAAGCGATCTTTCAAGCCACAGCGCATCGTTTTAACTTGCCTCAGGTTTACGTGCATATGGTGGGCGGCAACGATCAGTTGATCTTTGACGGCACCAGTTTTGCGATGACCGCCAAGGGTGAGGTTGCCGCAAAGGCAAAGTCGTTTGCGGAGGATCTTATCGTTTTCGATACGGAAACCGGTACGGGGGATCATCACGGGACCTTTCCTGATTCTGACGAGGCAGTTTATGAAGCACTGATCCTCGGTACGCGTGATTATATTCGAAAATGCGGATTTCGCAGCGTGCTGATTGGATTAAGCGGCGGCATCGATTCCGCCCTGGTCGCCGCCATTGCCGTGGAAGCGGTCGGGAAAGAGAATGTAACAGGTATCGGTATGCCTGGTCCTTATTCTTCTCAGCACAGCCTTGATGACGCTCGTACGCTGGCGCGACAGTTAGGGGTGCGCTTCGAGGTGGTGCCGATCAAGTGCGGTTATGAAGCAATGGTCGGGAGCCTTAGCGGGTTGTTCGCTGGCTATAGCGCGGATACGACCGAGGAAAATATTCAATCACGACTGCGCGGCATGGTGCTGATGTCGCTCTCCAATAAGTTTGGGGCCTTGGTGCTGACCACAGGCAATAAAAGTGAGCTTGCGGTCGGCTATTGCACGTTATATGGCGACATGTGCGGCGGGTTGGCGGTCATCAGCGATGTACCCAAGACTATGGTGTACCGGTTATCGAGATTGGCAAACAAGCGTTGTCAGGAACGCGGATTACCGCCGCCGATTCCGGAGAACACCCTCACGAAACCACCCTCGGCAGAGCTGCGGCCTGATCAGAAAGACACGGACAGTCTTCCGGAGTACGATGTGCTGGATAGAATTCTGGTTGATTACGTCGAACAGTATGAATCCGTGCCGGAGATTGCCCAAAAAGAAGATATTCCTGAGGATCTTGTGCGCGACATTGTCCGCAAAGTGGATCGCAATGAATATAAGCGGCAGCAGGCAGCGCCGGGTTTAAGGATTACGTCCAAGGCGTTTGGTATCGGACGCCGGTTCCCGATTGCTCACAGGTTTACTGAATGAAAATTTTAATGCTTTTGTCACTGGCTACGACAGGCTTGCTGGTGCTGCAGGAAAGCGGTCCGCAAACGCCGCCGCAACAGAGAGTGGGGCGCTTAGCGGACGGCGGATTTCTGCTCAATAGCGGGTGGATGATCCGGCCTGCTGGTAACCAAGTGCCGGTGGATACCTTTCCAATGAGCAGCGCGGTTTCGAGCGATAGCAAATATTTACTGGTACTAAATGGCGGCTATAATCCGCCTTCGGTCAGCGTGATCGACATCGCCGCCAAGCGTGAGCTGAGAAGAACGACGCTGCCGGATGCCTGGCTGGGCTTGACGTTCGCTCCCAAGAGCAACACGGTCTATGTCGGTGGCGGAAGTAAAGGCGCAATTTATGAGCTTACGTTCAATGCGGGACAGGGCACGTTGACGCGCACACGGGAGTTTACGGCAGCAAATGCAGGCGGTAAAGGGATGCCATTTATTGGGGATGTGGCTGTCTCGCCGGATGCTCATCTCTTGTATGCGGCAGACCTTTATAACGACGGCATCGCCGTGATCAATCTGCAGTCGGGTCAGGTGATTGATCATTGGAAAACAGGGCGGCGACCTTACCGGATTTTAGTCGCTCCAGGAGGCAGGCGACTGTTTGTGAGTAGCTGGGCGGATGGCACGGTCACGCAACTGGATGCGAACAGTGGCGCGGAGATTTCGAAAACGCGGGTAGGCCCGCATGCGACCGATATGTTGCTGCTTGCCAAGCCAGCGCCGACAGAAGAAGGCAGGACAGAGAACATTGCTCGCTTGTTTGTGGCGGCATCGAATACCAATAATGTGTACTCGTTTGGGGTGACCCGTGAGGGAAGCCTGACTCCGCTGGAGACGATCAATCTTTCGTTGACTCCTATGCATCCGCTTGGGATGACTCCTTCGGCTTTGGCAGTGGATGGGGACGGGAATCGGCTCTTCACGGTTTGCTCCGACGCAAACGCCGTGGCAATGGTTAACATTTCACAGCCGCAGAGCAGAGTGCTTGGATTCATTCCGACAGGTTGGTATCCCACGGCGGTTACGGCGTTGCACGATGGCGGATTCGTCATTCTGAATGGCAAGGGCCTGGGAAGCCGGGCAAATCCGGATGGACCGGTTCCCACAAAAAAGAATCAGCCGTTATACGAGGGGGGTCCTGTGGTGTCGCCGGGGTATGTGGGGCATATTCAGACGGGCACAGCTCAGTTTGTACAAGCTGTGGCGGACGAAGATCTTTCGGCGCATACCGAAACAGTCCGCCGCAACTCACCTTACCGGGACGAAATCATCTATGGGCCGATTCAAGACGAGCAAACGGCATTTTTCGCCAATACGCAAGAGCATGCGTCTCCCATTCAGCACGTGATCTATGTCATCAAGGAAAACCGGACTTATGATCAGGTGCTCGGCGATATGGAGAAAGGCAACGGGGATAAGTCGCTCACTTTGTTTGGCGAGCAGGTGACGCCTAATCTACACCAATTGGCACGGGATTTTGTGCTTTATGACAACTTCTACGAGAACGCGGATGTCAGCGCGGATGGACATAATTGGGCAGCGGCGGCCATTGCTCCGGATTACACCATGAAGACTTGGCCCAATGAATATGCCGGCCGCAAGAAGAACTATGACTTTGAAGGTGGAGAACCCGCAAACACGCCTCCGGCGGGCTATATCTGGAACAATGCGCTGCAAGCCGGGATCACGGTCCGCAGTTATGGGGAATGGGCGCAGAATCTTCCGCTGAAGCAAGTTACCGGAACACGGCAGATCGAGAAGGCAAGAGATCCGGCCTTAGCTCCTTATATGGATATGAATTATCGCGGCTTCGATCTGGAGTATTCCGATGTGGACCGGGCCAAAGAGTTCATTCGTGAGTGGAAGGAGTTTGAGGCAAAGGGGCAAGCTCCGCAGATAAGCATTGTGCGAATGGGAAACGATCACACGTCGGGAACCAAGGCAGGCGCTTTGACGCCTCTGGCTTTTAATGCTGACAACGACTACGCGGTGGGGTTGCTGACCGAGGCAGTTTCACACAGCAGGTTTTGGGGCTCAGCAGCCATCTTCATCATTGAGGACGACGCCCAAAATGGACCGGATCATGTGGACTCGCACCGCGCACCGGCTTGGGTCATTTCGCCCTACACACGGCGCGGCGCAGTGGATTCCAACATGTATAACCAGACAAGCGTGTTGCGAACGATAGAGATGATTGTGGGCTTGCGTCCGCTTACGCACTTTGACGCAGCGGCACGGCCCATGTTTGCCTCTTTCAGCCGACAACCAAACACGAAACCGTTTACAGCCATTACTCCTAAAACATCAATAACGGAACGCAATGCGGGAAGCGGTGTGGGCGCGAAGGAATCGGCCCAAATGGATTTTTCGGAAGAGGACCGCATCGACGATGACGAACTGAATAATGTGCTTTGGAGAGCTATTAAGCACTCCACGCCTCCCGCTCCGGTGCGTAGCGGGTTTACGCATTAACTAACAAGACTGTTATAGACGAGGCCGACCGTCAGCAGAATCATAACAACGGCGGTTGTCCAGGCAATGGCGTTTTGCCATGGCTTGTTTTTGAAGCTTCCCATTAAGCGGGGACGGTTCACAAGCAGAAGCATGTAAACCAACACAAAGGGGAGCAGGATGCCATTGGCAACCTGCGAAATGAGAATGAATTTCAGCAGCGGCAGTCCGGGAATCAGGACAAAGGCCGCGCCGCCGCCAATCAGCAGCGTATACAGCCAATAGAAAATGGGCGCTTCAGAAAAACGCTTATCAATGCCGGATTCGAAACCGAGACCTTCACAGATGTTGTAGGAGGTTGCGAGGGGCAGGATAGCGGCAGATAAGAGCGAGGCATTAATCAGTCCGATGGCAAACAGGAGCGATGCAAATTTCCCGGCAAAGGGCTTTAGGGCTAGGGCGGCTTGGGCAACATCCGTAATTTCGGGATGGCTGGAGTGGTAAATCGTTGCCCCACACGCCACCACAATGAAAAAAGCAATTACGTCGGTGACGATGCAGCCTGTAATGACATCGAGACGGCAAAGATTGTAATGACGCTGGTCAACTCCCTTTTCCACGACAGCTGCCTGTAAGTAGAACTGCATCCAGGGCGTGATGGTAGTTCCAATCAAGCCGACAATGGTGACCAGATACGCGGGGTTCGTGCTGAACGTAGGTATGAGAGTTTGTTTCAGCGCGAGATCCCAATCGGGTTTCGCCAGAAAAGCGGAAACCGGATAAGTGAAGTAAATCAGTGAAGCAATAATCAGGATACGTTCTACCGGCTTGTAACGCCCGCGTACAATAAGCGTCCAGACAAGCGCCGCGCCAAGGGGAACCACGATATATTTACTGACCCCGAAGATGCCCATGCCGGAAGCCAGGCCCGCAAACTCCGAGATGATATTGCCAAAATCGGCCAGCCCGAGCACGACCATGGTAAAAAAAGTGGCGCGCAGGCCGAACTCTTCGCGGATCAAATCGGAAAGACCTTTGCCCGTGATCGCGCCCATGCGAGCGGCCATTTCCTGCACGACGATGAGTGCGATGGTAGTGGGGATCAAGGTCCAGAGAAGTTGATAACCGAACTGGGCTCCGGCTTGCGAGTAAGTAAGAATGCCGCCAGGGTCGTTATCGACATTAGCGGTAATAAAGCCCGGGCCCAAAACCGCGAGAAAAGCGATCAGGCGCGAGCTGATCAGAGCGAATATGGATCTCCTGCGGATGGCGGTCTGGAGCATGAAGACAGAGGGCGTTCAATCCTATTCTCAATGAGGCGTTTTTCATTTCCGTGACGCCGCCTCCGTTGAACAGACTCCCCTAATGATTTCCGGCGGTTGTGGGGAGAGCGGCAGACGGCTTTGTGTACTCGGCCAGCCAGTCGAGCACCGTGCGGTACCAGAACTGACTGTTTTGCGGCTTCAGAATCCAGTGGCCTTCATCAGGGAATTGTACGAGCTTGGATGGAATCTTTAATTGCTGAAGGGCGGTAAAGAGTTGTTGGCCTTGGCCGATGGGAACACGGTAGTCGAGTTCGCCATGAGTGACCAGCGTGGGAGTTTTGAAATTTTTGACGTAAGAACTGGGCGACCACTTTTCGTAAAGCTCCGGGTTCTCCCAAGGGAAGCCTTGAAACTCCCACTTGGCAAACCATAGCTCTTCAGTTGTACCGGCCTCGCTCCGCAGATCGTAGACTCCGGCGTGCGTGACAAGCGCCTTAAAGCGGTCCGTGTGGCCGAGAATCCAATCAATCATGTAGCCGCCGTAAGAAGCGCCCGCAGCCACCATCCGATCTTTGTCTATATAGGTCAAGTTGCTGACGTAATCAACCGTCGCCATAATGTCGTCATAAGCGCGGCCACCCCAGTCACCGTTGACGGCATCAGTAAAGCCTTGCCCGTAGCCAAT
>JBJMGL010000409.1:0-4124 GCA_045807985.1 Bryobacteraceae bacterium | reverse complement strand
GCGCACGGTTGCCCTCGGTAAAGGTTGCCATCTTCTGACGGATGTCATCCTCATAAATCACTAAATCTTTCGGTTTCAGCCCGTTGACGTACTTGCTCTTGCCATCGGTGACCGCGAAGCTAAGCACTACTAATTCCACCTTGACGCGAAAGGTGGACTGGTCCTGCGCGTAAAGCCACAAACCTGCTGTCGTCGCGCTCAGGATTGCTGTAACACTGATATTACGTAAAACTTTATTCACTTAGTTCTTCCCTAGTTTGCAGAAGCATGAACAGTGGCAGCTTGGCTATTGCGCTGCCGGACACTATTGGCCGTTGTGTGCAACGAACGAAGCAACGCGGGCCAATCCTCTAAATGAGTAGCAAATATGTTTTCGATTGTCGAACGATTCCAATCTGGCACATAAGCATCGAGCTGACCCATGGGTATCCCCATTTCATCCGCGAGCGCGGCATAGTAAAGATTGTTTGATTCCCAGCTTTCAGCCAGAAGACGGCTGGAATACCCCATCAGCGCGGGAAAGGTCCGCAAGTGAAGAAGCCCCGGCTGGTAGGAATGAGTCAGAGTTGGCTTAGGCGTTCCAAATGACCGGCCGATAACCGCTGCATTTAACTCCGAAGCATTCTCCGTAGCCAGAACTTTCATCTGTTCCGATGCCGCATCCGGCGAAATGTTCTGGAGCGAAGGATCCTCTCCCAACGCATACAGAACCGAAGGTGGAATTTCCGAAATTGTTTCGGAGAAGTGTCCAGCGCCCAGGTGTTCTTGCAGCCATTCCACTTTAGCCGGAGTCGTAAACCGGCTATAACTGTTCAGCACTGATCCCTCTACCGTAGGATCAAGCGCTGCCGTAGCCAGAAGATTGCGGCCGCGTTGAATGTGGAGTGAGACCCAGCGCACCTGAACCGGTTTAATGTCCCGCCAACGCGTAATGGTCACATCGGCAATCATCTGCGGCACTAAATCCGCCCAGATCAAGGCTTGTTCGCGTCTGGGCGTCAAAAAATTTTGCTCCGCTTCGGCAACAGCATAGGGAAGCGAAGCCAGCGAACCCGTCAATCTGCCGCCGGCGCTTGCCGGCCAGCCGCTGCCGGCCACTTCGGTAACACGCCATGTGGCGGCTGAATTTTCCGGTCCAATGAAGTCGTGGCTGCGGACAAACTGCGGATTTGTCAGCAGCAATTGAGCGCCGGCGGGAGCGTAATAGCTGTAAAGAAGGCCTACTAAAGAGTCGCGCAGAAAAGGCGCAAGCGCTTCCCGAATGTCTTTCTTGTCGCCGCCCTTCAGCGCCTTGTCCAAATTGAACTTGCGCTCTTGATCGATATGCCGGGTGCTCCAGTAACCAACGGCAAATGAGTTTCTTTCCTCCGAAGAGAGCGAGCCGCGCGCGCTTTCTGCTTCGGTAACACGCTCAAATTGCGCGTTGATGCTCTTCAGAGTCTTGGCATCTAAGTTCCCTTTTCGATCTCCCAGCGCAAAAAGATTGTCCAGCGAAACTAAACGCTGTGTGTCAAACACGCGGAGAAAGTTTTCCGCCGGGGCAAAAGGCGCGGAACTGTCAGCGCTGTGCAGCTTTCCCACCAGATATTCAACAAGCTGCTCCTGGCGCGAGCTGCCCGTTGCCTGAAGGCGCATCGATAACAGAAGAGCATCAAGGGCGGAACGGTCCGCGTCAAACAGTTCCTGTTCCTGCCGCACATGCCCAAATGGAGCAATCAGCTTGGCAAACGAGGTATCCTGCGCATTGCCGGAAAGATCGTTGCGAATCGCCGCGATACGCCATAATTCCACCAAGGCTTGAAAGGAACCAACCGTATCCGCCTTCAACAGCGTGTCACGAATGGAGGACATATCGGCGCAAGTGTCCAGAAAACGATTCATGGAAGCTTCCGACAAACCGGGACCATCGGCAAAAAGAGAATACTGAGAGCCATATATGCGATGCGCGGAAACCAGACGCGCTGCCAGCCGGGATGAAATGGGCTTAGCGCGGTTGCGGTCAATGTCATTCAGCGCAAGAAAGATCTTCAGCGGTTCGTTCTCGACTGTCTTCCGGCTCAAGGCAAAAAGCGATTCTAGCAAGTCGTCGCTGGAGCGCCATGAGGCCGCAAACCGAGTCAGTTTGCCGTCATATTTGCCATGCGGGTGCTTAATAAAAAGCGTTCGCCACACTTCGAGATCTCCGGGTATGTGCGGCTGCCCGTTCGAATTCACCCGCAGCGAATTCGTCAACAGCACCAGCTCCGTGCTGGAACGAAATACCGGACGTGCTGGACCTGGCACCGTAATTTTGCCGCGAAGCGCGTCATAGAAGCGGCGCATACGCTCCGGCTGCGTCAAGTACGCCGCAGTCGGGCCGTCAATTCGGGAAAGCGCGTCAAAATAGCTGGCGGCCCAGCCATCATCAGTAGAAATTAACTTCTCAAAAAACTGTCCGGGATTGGACGGTGAAGCACCGGTGACAGAAGCCCACGCTTTGGGTGATCCAGGAACCACGGCAGCGCCATTTTTGATCTGGAACATGCTGCCATAGAAATCGAGCACATTAGCGTACAGCTTCAACTTGGCTGCTGCCGCCTGTTTACGGAGCGCTTCCGCTGTCGCGTGATCGAGATGAGAAAGTCCCAGATACAAGCGGCACAGCGACGGATCACTCAAGAAGGCATCGATAAACTCTCCTCCATTGTTCCGGCCCAGCGCGCTCAGCCAATAAGCCGGCGTATACAGGACTGGGACTTGCGTCGGAGCATACGGAAGCTCAAAGCGATGATTGGCGCGTAAATCTGCTTCCAGCTCAGAAATGGGAAACCCGGAGTCTACCGTGAGAAAAGCTTTGGTCGCGTTAACCGTTTCGAGCACAAGATCACCGCCGCAAGATCCCCGCATCCGGTAACCAAGCGCCTTTAGCAGATTACCGGTTTCCTCGCTGTCGCAGGTCGCAATCACAATTTTGCGGTCATGGGTTGCCAACGTCTGAAGCTCGCGCGCCTGACCCAGGTAACGGAAGACAAGCCGCAAATATTCTGTCTGTTGCAGCGCCGCATTTCCCGAAGCCTCATAACCGTTAGTGGCGACATTACGCGCCAAGGCGGGAAGCAGTTCCTCGGGAGCAAGATCCGGCGAAAGCGCCGCCATTCTGGCAAAAGCCGGAAGCGGACCCGGAATGGTGGTAGTTGAGAACTGTGCTGCCCTATCGCGTTTAGGCGGCGCGGCGAGGTCGGTTCCGCCGGCAGCGCGATATTGGGCCAGATCGCTCGCCATCTCCGCCTCTTTGCCGTCCATGAAATCGTTCAGGACCACTTGCCGGAGAGCCAGTTTGCGCTGCGCGGGATCTTGCTCCGCTGCTGCCCATTTCAAATACGCGTCCCTGCTATTGGGATCGTGATGCCGCTGCAGAAACTCCGCCAGAGCTTCATGCGCGCCGGAGCCGGCCTGCTGCTCAAGAAAAGCGCGAGCCCCCTCAAGATCGCCAGCCGCCTCCCGCTGCAAAGCTTGGCTGGTAAAGTCTGGCTGGGAAGCTGCCGAGACCGGCAACTGAGAGAAAGAGACTGTAATACTAAGAGCCGCGAGAGAGACAAGCGTCCTCTGAACAAGCTTCAACCGTCGGGTTACTGCGTTCACAACGATGATCCTCAACTAGGTTTATTACTCTACCATTGTTGATTTGATGCCGGTAAAGTGTTGGTACTACTTCCGGTTTATCACTGTTTATCCAGCGTTATGGCCTTCGTCTGTAAACGAGGCCAAATTATTACCAAACTTTTACAGCTCCTTGCTCCGCCAGATAAAATGCCAAATAGGGAATGGCGGTGCAGATCAAGTTTTCCGCAAGGGTGATTGCGCTCACGCTGATTGCCTCGTCCGCAGGTGTGAAGGCTTGGGTAGCAGATCCTCAAACCCAAATGCCTGCCCCTAGTACTGTAAGTAGTCAATTAGCCGAAGCAAACTCTTTTCTCGCGAAAGGCATGCTAACCGAAGCAGAGGGAACTGCCCGTAAATACCTTGCTGAACATGCAACTTCTGCTGATGGTCATTACCTGCTCGGCTACATTCTTTTTAGACAAGCCAAGGCAAGCGCGTCATTAGCGGAGTATACGGAAGGCGCGAAGTACCGTAAGCCGAGT
>JBJMGL010000408.1:0-4658 GCA_045807985.1 Bryobacteraceae bacterium | reverse complement strand
CTTGGCGCGAGAGTGACGCGATTGAGGCTCGCGGCCGTCCCGACCCTCACCGCTTCTGGGACGGCCAAAGCTTTGCCGGAAGAAATGTCCTCCTACGCTGTTTGCACGGCCTGGGCGACACAATTCAGTTTATTCGCTATGCGCCGCTGATTAGAGCACAAGCGCGGACACTGACGATCGAAGCGCAACCCAAACTGAAGCGATTATTGGAAGCGGCGAAGATCGCTGACCGGGTCATCACCTGGGGCGAGGCCGAACCGCCCTGGGATCAGCAGGTAGAAGTCAACGAGCTGCCGCGTATCTTTCGCACAACACTGCGCTCCATTCCAAACGATGTGCCGTCCTTGCGCTTAGGAGAACAAACACCGGTTGCTAAATATGCAGGGTCACAGCCCTTACGTGTGGGCCTTGCCTGGGCCGCCAGTGACTTCAATCGTGCCCGTACGGTTCCAGTTGAACTTCTCACGCCCCTTTTCGATATACCGGGCACACAATTTTTCAGCGTGCAAGCAGGTCCTGAACACGCTCAGTTGCAGCCCTGGGCCAATCAAGTAAAAAGTCTAACGGAGGAATCAACCTGCATTTTGCAGGTCGCGCGGGAGATGAACAATCTCCATCTGATCATCACTGTTGATACGATGACCGCCCATCTTGCCGGCGCTCTCGGACGCCAAACCTGGACCTTGCTCCCCTTTGCGTGCGACTGGCGTTGGATGTTGGACCGCAGCGACACTCCGTGGTACCCAACCATGCGTCTCTTTCGCCAGACGACGCCGGGTAATTGGAAACCTGTGATTCAAGAAGTTCAGCAGGAACTGATGAGGCTCCTTCCTGATCAGAACGTTCTAAAAGCAAAACGCTTCAATGGAAGATTTGATTGATTCGCACCACACGCGCATACCTCCCGTCGAATACAACCTCACTCAAGGATGCTAATGATACTTCGAAGCGGTGGATGTGATCGAGCGGCATCCCTAATAGTAAAATCAGCAGCGCTCGGATCACGTCACCATGCGATACCACGGCTATAGTAGCTTTTTCGCGGTCCGCATACCGGGAAAGAATCTTTTCTAAAGCCGTCCAAGCGCGTGCCTGCACTTGCATCATCAGTTCACCCTGCGGCGGGCTGCTGATCGACCGCAAACGGTTGTAGTGCTGCCACTCATCCGACTCCCGAATCTCAGTAAAGGTTAGCCCCATCCAACTGCCGTAATCCAGTTCGACGATGTCCTCATCGATTGAGATGGGCAGTTCCAGCGTCTCTGCTAGATACTGTGCCGTTTCGAGAGCCCGCTCTAGAGGACTGGAGATAATCTCCTGGACCTCATACCGCTCTTTTAGCGCTTGGCTTAACGCCTGTGCTTGCCTGCAACCTTCCGCGCTGATGTGAACCCCCGGCATGCGGCCGTATAGCACGCGTCCCGTTAATTCAGTCTCCCCGTGGCGGATCAGTAAAATACGAGTCATAAAAGTGCAAAAAGAAACAAGCTTGGCAGACAGCCTCACCATTGATGAAGTTGAGCGAAGAGTAGCAGAGCTAGGTCCATGGTTTCACAACATCTCCTTGCTGGGTGTCCAAACCGCGCCTCAGCACTTTTTGGGCGATTATCCTTCCATGAAATGGAAGAACTTCCAGGATGCCATTCCCAAGGACCTCAGCGGCCTTAGCGTGCTGGACATTGGCTGCAACGGCGGCTTTTACTCCATTGAAATGAAAAAACGCGGAGCCGAATATGTCCTCGGCATCGATCACGACGAGGACTACTTAAACCAAGCCCGTTTTGCCGCGAGCGTTCTCCGGCTCGACATCGAGTTCCAGCGCATGTCCATATACGATCTGCCAAGATTAGGTCAGCGTTTCGACCTTGTGCTCTTCATGGGTGTTCTTTACCATCTCCGTCATCCGCTCTTAGCTCTCGACATTCTGCGCCAGCGTGTGGCCAAGGACTGGCTGGTGTTTCAATCCATGCTGAGGGGCAGCCGGGCGCGCCCCCAAATTGACGAAGACTATCCTTTCTGGGAAAAAGGTATTTTCGATCATCCTGGCTATCCAAAAATGCACTTTATCGAGAAGAGTTACTCGCAAGATCCCACCAACTGGTGGGCACCAAACCGCGCCTGCGCGGAAGCCATGCTGCGCAGCGCAGGCTTCAAAATTGAAAGCGCGCCGGAAGCCGAAGTCTTCATCTGCCGCTGCGACGAAAACGCAGAACTGCATTCCTTGCCGGAAGGGATTGGCTGAATTTTCCTCTCCCTCTCCCTGTTAGCAAACTCAAATTAAACGACGCGTATGATCGAAGCCGTCATGCTCTGGAATGAGCCAAATAATCTCTCGCACTGGGATTTTGAAGTAGACCGGGAATGGTCCGCCTATGCCGAAATGGTGAAACTCGCTGCTCTGGCGATTGGAGCCGAAATACCGGGCCTGCCCAAAGTGCTGGGCGGCATCTCGCCGATTGATCCGGCCTTTATCACTCGCATGAAGGACAAAGGCGTTCTCGATGCCGTGGACGTGGTGGCTCTCCACGGGTTTCCGCTTGACTGGAACCATTGGACGATTCACGAGTGGCCGGACAAAATCGCTGAAATCCGAGCCGTCACGAACAAGCCGATCTGGGTCTCGGAAGTGGGCGCTTCTTCCTTTGGAGCGGAAGAGGTGCAGGAGTTTGGACTCAACAAAACCGCCGAGCTGCTGCTGCCGCGTCTCGATCACATTTACTGGTACAGCCTATTCGATTTGCCGCGCGCTTGGCCTGCCACTACCCGCCACCGCGAAAGCGAAGGCTCCTCGTACTACCGGCACTTTTACATGGGTTTATTTCGCGAAGACGGGACTCCGAAACTAGCCGCGCCACACTTCCGGCAGTATGCGCCCGCCCTCGGCATCTGTCAATGGTTTCATTTCGAGGATCACCGCCTCGAAGGAGCAATACAGGCGCTCAAAGATCTTGGAGTGAAAAAGCTCCGCACAGGGTTAAGCTGGGCCGACTACGAACGGCCCGGTGCCGAAATATGGTTCGACCATCAGATGAAACTATTGGAGCCTTTCGACGTGACCGTGACCTACTGTTACACGCCGGAACGTTGCGGCGTGAAACCGCACCATACCAGCCCTCCACAACGCTTGGAAGAGTACGCCGAGTTCTGCGGCGCTATGACGAAACGGTATGCCGTCTAGTACTTGTGCTTTACAAAAGCCTGTGGATTATGGCAAAAACGTTACAGGTAAGTAGTAACATAACAGTTCGTCAGGATTCTTATGTGTAGCAGGAACATGCGAACGCGCCTATGAGTGATGAACAACAGTGCTGGGCCTATATCTGCCTGCGGTTTCATCTTCAAGTTCCTGTTGCCAACTCTCCCATCCTCAGCAGTAGATATCCCTACAAAAAAGGACAACACGCATAATGAGAGGAACCGTTCTCATCACAGGCGGTGCTGGATTCATTGGTTCACATGTAGCTTCAGAGTTAATTCACGCGGGCTATCCGGTTCGCGTACTCGATAGCCTTGTGACGCAGGTACACGGCGAAACACCGGAGCGGCCTGCGTATCTTCACAAAGACGCGGAATTTATTTTAGGCGACGTTCGTAACCCGGAAATCGTGGACGAAGCGCTTTCCGGCGTCGATGCTGTTTATCACTTTGTCGCCTTGGTGGGCGTTGGCCAAAGCATGTACCAAGTGGCTGAGTACACCAGCGTCAATAACCTGGGCACGGCCGTTTTGCTGGAACGGCTTGTTAAGCAGCCTGTGAACAAATTGGTCGTTGCTTCCAGCATGAGCGTCTACGGTGAAGGGCTGTATCTCACGCCCGATGGCAAACCTTACAGCCATGCCGCACGAACTGCCAAGCAGCTCAAAGCGCACAATTGGGAGATGCGAACACGAGAAGGATTACCCTTGCGGCCCGTCGCAACTCCTGAAACGAAGCAGCCCTCGCTTGCTTCTGTTTACGCTCTGTCGAAATATGACCAGGAACAGATGTGCCTGATGATGGGACGCGCCTACGGCGTTCCGACTGTGGCTCTGCGCTTCTTTAACGCGTATGGGCCATTTCAGTCACTGTCTAATCCCTACACGGGCGTGCTCGCCATTTTTGCGTCCCGCTTAATGAACAATAAGCGCCCCATTATCTTCGAGGACGGCCAGCAGTTGCGCGATTTCGTCAGCGTCTACGATGTGGCGCAAGCTTGCCGCTTGGCTCTGGAGGTCGAAGGAGCGCAGGACATGATCTTTAATGTCGGCAGCGGTGAAACCGTCACGGTGCGTGAGGTGGCTTCCCGGCTCTCGAAGGTGCTTGGCAAGAATCTGGAACCCGAGATCACCAGTAAATACCGTGTGGGAGATATCCGCCATTGCTATCCGGACATCAGCCAAGCGCAGCAGGTTTTAGGCTACAAACCAAAGATTACTTTGGAAGATGGTATGCGTGACCTCGCCGGTTGGCTCGAACGTCAAACCGCGGAAGATCGCTTTAACGAGATGCGGAACGAACTCGCTTCACGCGGGTTGGTGGTATAGGGCAGGGAGCGGCGGAGTGGAACGACGCTACATCTTGATCACGGGCGGCGCGGGTTTTGTGGGAACAAATGTCGCCCTGAGCTACCTGAGCGGCGACCAACCGGTTCACATTTACGACAATCTGAGCCGTCCTGG